>JBJOQB010000017.1:0-25504 GCA_046050125.1 Pseudomonadota bacterium | reverse complement strand
TTTGTGATTGGGTTAATTGGTATTTTTATTAATCGTAAAAATTTAATTGTATTATTAATGGCAATAGAATTATTACTATTATCAGTTAATATCAATTTTGTATCTTTCTCTTCATATGTTGGGAATTTACATGGTCAAGTTTATGTATTCTTTATTTTAACTGTAGCTGCGGCTGAATCTGCAATTGGTTTAGCATTATTGGTTATTTTATTTCGTAGAATGAAAAATATCAAAACAGAAGATATATCAGCTTTACAAGGTTAGTATAGATTTTTTGACATACTTAAGATTTAAACTATAATATTTAATATAAGGTTTATAACATGCCTACTATTTCAATGTTTTATGGCATTTTAATAAGAATGTTTTTTAATGATATAAAGCAACATAGTATTCCTCATATTCATGCAGAATATCAAGGACAAGAGGCTGTATATTCAATTATTGATGGTGAGATATTAGCTGGTAATCTTCCATTAAAAAAGCATAAATTAGTTGTAGCATGGATTGAGATTTATCAAGAAGATTTAATGGCTGATTGGGAATTAGCTGTAAATGGTAGAAAACCTTTTCCAATTAAAGGACTTTGATAATGAGAATATTGGATATTGTTGTGCAACAAGATTATATCTTACAAATATTTGCCGAAGATGGAAGAATAGGATATTTTGATGTAAAACCATATCTTCATTTTGAAGCTTTTGAACCATTAAAAAAAATTGATGAGTTTGAAAAAGTATTTAATGGAAAGTATTATATAGAATGGGATTGTGGTGCTGATTTGTCTGCTGATAGTGTTGAAGCAGACTTAAAATCTATAAATATCTGTAAAAGTAATAATAATGCATAATAATCCAACCATAAATAGTAAATCTTTTAATTGTCCACATTGTAATGTTTTTACATCACATACATATTATTCATGTAATGGAAATATACTACAGGGTATTCCTAATTTAAGTCAAACATTAGTTATCAATAACTATGAGGCAGAAAGATTAGGGGAGAAATATTCAGATGAGATAACAATATTGAATTGTAAAATTTTAAATGGTAAGTTATTTATTACTAAAGCAGAGCTAGTGAAGAATACATGCTTACATAGAATATATAACTTAAATATTTCTGAATGTTATGCCTGTAAAGAAATAACCGTTTGGGTACATGATAAAATTGTATTTCCTAAAATTAAATTTGAAATTTTACCTAACGAAGATTTGCCAGATAATGTAAAAGAGCTTTTTAATGAAGCTAGAGAAATAGTGCATAGCTCGCCAAGAGGTGCAACAGCTTTGCTGAGATTATGTGTAGAATATCTTTGTCAACATTTTGGCGAAAATGGAAAAAATCTTAATGATAGTATAGCTAGCCTTGTTAAAAAAGGTTTAGACCCTAAAATACAAAAAGCATTAGACATAGTAAGAGTAATTGGTAATGAAGCAGTGCATGCTGGAGAAATTAATCTATCTGATAATATAGAGACTGCATACTCATTATTTGATATAATAAATATCATAGCTAAGCAAATGATTACTAATCATAAAGAAATTGAAAATATGTATCAAAAATTACCTAATGATAAGTTAAAAGCTATAGAAAAAAGAGATAATAAAAATTAAAATATTTCATTTATTAATAACAAATCAAAATCATAAAAAGGCATAATAAAATATTATGAAGCGTGTTTTATCATTTCTTATAGCGTTTATTTTATTGCAGTTTTCTGCGGTAGGTAGTGCTTTTGCTCATGGTAATGTAACACACTCATTTAATGCTTATGGCTTATCTTCAAATTCAGCTACTAAAATTACAAACTCGACTATAGATTATAACCGCATATTATTTAGTATATCTTCATCAAAACTAGATTCATCTACTATTCTTAAATCTAAATCTGATTATAAAATTTTAGGTGTTAGTGCATCTTGTTCTAACTGCGTAAATTGCGCTAATTGTGCTAAAGATAAATGTGTCAATTGCGTTAGTGGCTGTGTTAACTGCATGGATTGCGTACATAGTCATACAACAGTAAATATTAGATTATCTATTAGCCAAGATTTTAATTCGTATTCTTTTATAAAAATATCTTATATTGATTTATATAGTATAAATATTCCTTCTGCATCTCAGCAAATATTCCGCCCTCCAATAAGTGCTTAATTTATTTTTAGCATGGTTTTGTCTTTATAAATAATACTGTTTATAGTGTATTTTCATATCTATAAATAGATTGTATATTTATTCAATTAAGACATAGCCATATTTTAACTAAATATTAAGTAATTATGGTATGAACATACAAAAAAAATACGTAGCAATAATGTGTATTGCTATTAGTAGCTATTCTTGCTATTCAAATGCTCAAAATTTAACTATCAATGATATTTTTATTCATGCTTGGAAACAGCAAACAGAGTATAAAAGCTTTGATGCAAATAAAAAAATATTAAAGAGCAAATACGATATATCACAGCAAGTATTTTCTGATAGTCCAGATATTGAAATAAATCATAAATCTAGTTCAAATAATAAAAGCATAGAATTAGCTGTAACTATGCCATTATGGTTATCTCAGCAAAAATCTTCTACGCAAAATGCAATTAAAAGTGAGCAAGATTTATTAAATGCAAGCTTTAAAGTAGCACAATTAAATTTATATGGAGATATTAGAGCAAGATATTGGCTTAATGCTTCAGCTAAATCTGATTTAGATTTAGCAAAACAGCAGTTAGATGACATAAAAAAATTATTTTTAGATGTTGATCGTAGATTTAAAGCAGGCGATATGTCTAAAGTTGATTATAATCAAGCATTATTACAAGTTTTAGAGTCAGAAAATAATTATCAACAAGCTCAAGCTAAATTTTTGCAATCAAATAAATCTTTAGAATTATGGTCAAAAAATAGCCAAAATATTAGTGAATATTCATCTGAAAAACTGCCAGATAATTTATTAGATGATAAGAATTGGCAAAGTAATTTGGATATTTATATTAGTAAACACCCAATATATGAAGAGCTTAATCAAAAATTATTACTAGCAAAAGCTAATTATCAATTAAATGTCATTAAATCTTCAAAAAATCCTGAATTAAATTTAAGTGTAGAAAAGCAAATTACAGGCGATAGTAAGTCTACAACTTTAATGCTTGGGGTAAAAGTGCCATTTGATTTATTTAATTCTAGTAATAAGAAAGCAATTCTTGCAAAAAATATTAGCGATGTTGAGATTATAAATCTTAGCACTGGTATGAATATTGAAAGGAATAAATTAAGATTATCTGCTAGTAATGCTAAATTGGAGTTAGAAGCTAGTTTTAAACAATTATCTTTATACGAACAACAAGCTACTTTATCTAAAAATAATTTAGATTCATTTACCAAATCATTTAATCTTGGCGAAACTGATTTTCCAACATTATTGCGTATATCACAGCAAAATTTGTTAATTCAGCAAGGTTTAAATAAATCAAAGATAAATGTAAATATAGCAATTTCAAATATTAAACAAGCTTTAGGAATTTATTATGAAAATAATTAAAAAAATAGCATTAATTAGTTCTTTTTTTGCATATTTTTTAGTATTTAGTACTTCATATGCAGGTGGTGGCGATGACCATGTACATGCTGATGAGGTAAAACCAGTTATTATTAATAACCAAAAATTAATAAATAGATTAACAGTTAGTGGGGAATTAGTAGAGATGGTTGGCATTATTAATGATAAAAACTTAAATATTTACATTGATTATGCTGATGATAATAGTGCAGTTAAAAATGCACAAACTTTACTTAGTATTAATAATATAAATATTAATTTATTGCCAATAAGTAATGGCGAATATTATCAAGCTAATTTAGAAGGTTTTTTATTATCTCATAAAGATGTAAAAGAACTAAATATGAAATTTGAGGTTAAATTAGAGCATGATAATGAAAGTTTATCTTTAAAAATAGATAATCCATTTTTAGTTAAAAGTAATGATATTTTAAAAGATAGCGAGCATAAATTTTTATCAATTAAATCAATGCTAATTGTATTAGGTATAGGCATAGTTTTTATTTTGTTGGTGTTTGTAATGTTGAAATATAAGAAATCTAGAAATAATTAATTAAAGGAAAATATATGAAAAAGTTAGTGGTTATTTTATCAACTATGTTATTAAGTCAATTTGTTTTTGCTCATGATGGACATAATCATGAAAATGATAAAAAAACAGATGTATTAAAAGAGACTAAGCAAGCTAGCGAAAGTAGTAATCCAGCAGGTAAAAAGCATAAAAGGATTAAAAAAGATGCTCATGACCATGTGCATGAAAATGGTGAAAAACATACTCATTAGTATAATTTAAGGCAAATATTATGAAAACATTACAAATCAACAAAATAATTTTAGTTTTAGCCTGTGTATTTAATTTGACAAATATATATGCACATGGAGATGATGACCATTCTCATGATGAAAAGAAGAAACCAGAAAATATATCTATATTAGGCAATAGTGATAATGTTATAAAAAATGGTGATGGTAGCTTATTCATTCCAAAGCCATATCAAAGACAAATCAATTTACCTACTTTAGTTATGCAAAAAGATAATTTATCCCAATCTATAGAATTAAATGCAAATATAATTGCTGATTCTAGTAGTGGGGGCAAAGTACAGCCAACATTAGCAGGTAGGGTTGAGTTACCAAAATTAGGTATACTAAATATTGGGCAAGATGTAAAAAAAGGACAGATTTTAGCTTATATTATTCCTAGTAGTGGGAATATTGAACAATCTAATCAAAAAGCACAATTAGCTGAATTAAACTCAAATTATCAACTAACTAAAAGTAGGCTTAATCGCCTAGAGCAGTTAGCAGATACTATACCTAAAAAAGATATAGAAGCAACTAAAAATGAATTAGTAAGTTTAAATGCAAAAATTAATGCTATTAGCTCAGGATTAATTAAAAAAGAGGCTTTGTCATCGCCTGTATCTGGAAAAATTGCCCAAGTTAATGTTATTAGTGGTCAAGTGGTTAGTGCTGGGGATACATTGTTTGAAATTATTAACCCTAGCAAAATGCGTATTGAGGCTTTAAGTTTCGATACAAATTTAGCAAATAATATTTCAAGTGCATATTTATTAAATACAAATTCTAATATTAATACTAATAATAATCTTCAATATATCGGTTCAGCTGGCATATTAAAAGAGCAAGCACTTCCATTACATTTTTTGTTATCTAATGAAAATATAAATAATAAGCAAAATTTAGTCATTGGGCAACAAGTAAAAGTAATTATTCAAACTAAAAATTCTATACAAGGTTTTAGCTTACCTAGAAATGCTGTAACTAAGAATAAGTCTGGGCAAGAATCTGTATGGTTAAAGCTTGCACCTGAAATTTTTAAATCAGTAATAGTTACTACACAGCCATTAGATGCAAATAATATTGCAATTATTACAGGTATAAATAATGGGGATAGGATTGTAATAAGCAATACGCATTTATTAAATCAATTAAGATAAAAGATGACTTTTTCATATGTAATAAAAGGAGTAAATTTATTATGATAATCAATTTATATAATAGGCATCTACTCCATAGATTATTTCATAAAAATAGTAACTATTTTATTGGATACTCTGCTAGCACAGCTGGTCTAAATGATTTTAGAAATTTAATTACAGCAGGGCTTAATGCTAATGCAACTGGTACTATAAAGTCTTTTTTTAAAATTATTGATAATAATATATTAGGATTTTTTGTTGCAAAACTTGCAAGTTGTTTAGAATCTTTATCTAATAGAAAGGTTTTGCTTAGTGAAATTATTTCACCACTTAATATTGTAATTAATTCAGCATTATCTTTTAAAAATTGTACTGGGTTATCAAATAGTTTATTAATTGCATTATCAGTTTGCCTTCTAAATTTGACTAATGTTTCATGTAGGTTAGGTTCAAATTTTATAAGCATGGTTCTGCCATCTCTAGATATATCAGTATATATAAATCCGCTCAGTGCTATGTTTGGTAAATTATCAGAGTATATTGGATTTTCTAATTTGAAAACTTTCTCGCCCTTTTCATTTTTAATTGATGTGCTACCAATTGTGTACATAAAGCAGTTGTTTGCACTATGTGTACCAGTTAAAGCTCTCATGAATAAATCTGGTTTTATCAGAGCTAAATTTGAATTTGGAGGAGGAGTTATTTCTTTTCTTCTTGATATTGTAGAACGACGTGCTAAAGCTTGACTACTATTTTGTGTATAAGTACTAGGCATATAATTTACTCTTTAAGTTATTACATAAAAAAGTCTAATTGAATAATAAAAAACAATCAATATAGTTTTAAGGAATATTATGTTTAAATGGTTATTAAATATTAGTCTTACTAACCGATTAATGGTTATATTAGTAAGTATTGTATTAGTAATTTATGGGATTTTTACCTTATCCCAAACTCCTGTAGATGTCTTTCCTGACTTGAATAAACCTACTGTAACCATTATGACAGAGGCAGGAGGAATGGCTAGTGAAGAAGTAGAAAAATTAATTACTTTTCCACTTGAAAATAATCTAAATGGCTTGCCAAATTTACAACATGTACGTTCAGTATCTAGTGCTGGGTTGTCGTTTATATACATCAGTTTTGATTGGGGGGTTGATATTTTAAAGGCTCGTCAATTAGTATCTGAAAAATTAAGCTCTATGGAAGATGAATTACCCAAAGGAATTACGCCTAAAATGGGACCTATTAGTTCAATTATGGGCGAAATTATGCAAATTGCTATACCAATTGATACAAGTAAAACTAGTGCTATGGCGGTTAGAGAATATGCAGATTGGGTATTAAGACCTCGTTTAATGAGTGTGGCAGGTGTTGCACAAGTAATACCTATTGGTGGAGAAGTAAGGCAGTTTCAAGTACAACCTGATAGCAATAAAATGTCTACCTTAGGTGTTGGTTATGAAAATATTATATCTAGTTTAAATAATTATGCTAAAAATAGTTCAGGTGGATTTTTATCTTTAAATAATAAGGAATATTTAATTAGATATATCGGAGAAACATCAAAGCTAGAGGATTTAAAATCAATTGCAGTAACAGGGAAAAACGGGCAAATTATACAGTTGCAACAAATTGCCAATATAACTTTTGCACCAGCAATTAAACGAGGTGATGCTGGATTTGAGGGTAAGCCAGCTGTAATACTTGGAATACAAAAGCAACCAACGGCAGATACAATAAGCCTAACTAAGGATATAGAAAAAGCGTTATTAAGTTTAAATAAATCACTACCTCAAGGCATTGAATTGCCAAGAGTTACATTTAGGCAAGCAAGTTTTATTGAATCAGCAATTCATACATTACAAGGTAAATTAATTGCCGCTTCGATTTTTGTTGCCGTAATTTTATTTATATTTGTGGGTACAATTAGAACAACTGTAATTGCATTAACTGCTATTCCTGTTTCAATTTGCACTACTATTTTGGTGTTTAGATATTTTGGCATATCAATTAATACTATGACATTAGGTGGTTTAGCAATTGCAATTGGTGGTTTAGTTGATGATGCAATTGTAGATGTGGAAAATATTATACGCAGATTAAAATTAAGTAAAATAAATGACAATAATAATCAATCTAAAGCTAGTAAATTAGCTCAAATATTACAAATTATCAGGCAGGCAAGCTTGGAAGTACGTTCTAGCATAGTGTATGCGACGGCGATTATTATTTTAGTATTCCTTCCTTTATTTGCTTTACCTGGGATTGAAGGGCGTTTGTTTATACCATTAGGAATTGCATTTATTGTTTCTACTTTAGCTAGTTTATTTGTGTCTATAACTATTACACCTGTATTAAGTTATTACCTATTACCTAGTATGAATTTAAATCATGGAGATACTTGGTTATTAGCAAAGCTAAAAAAATTATATGCAAAAGCATTACCTAAAGTATTAAATAAACCGAAATTGATAATTGTTACTTCTTTAGTTGCAGTAATTTCTACAATTAGTATAATTCCATTTTTTCCAACCACATTTTTACCTCCATTCAATGAAGGAACATTAACTATTAGCTTGAAATTAAACCCAGATGTAACTTTAGAAACATCTACACAAATAGCAAAACAAGCCGAATTATTAGTTAAGAATATCAAGGAAGTTACTCATGTTGGTAGGCGTTCTGGGCGTGCTGAACTTGATGAGCATGCAGAAGGTGTACATGTAAGTGAATTAGATGTTGGTTTAATTCCAAGTGATAAGCTCACTCGTAGTATGGCTGAAATAAATGCTGAAATTCGTCAAAAATTAAGCACCTTACCCGTTTCAGTTTCAATTGGGCAACCTATTTCACACAGGATTGACCACATGATGTCAGGTGTTCGCTCACAAATTGCGATTAAAATTTTTGGCGAAGATTTAGATAAATTACAATCATCAGCTCATGCTTTAACGGAAAAATTATCTACTATTAATGGTTTAGGCGATATAGAAATAGAAAAACAAGTACTTGCACCACAAATTAAAGTAAGAATTGATTATAGTTTAGCTAGTCAATATGGCGTAGCACCTAGTCAGGTAATGAATATATTACAAGGATTAACTCAAGGGGAAAAAATTAGCCAAATTATACAAGATGGCAAAAGGTTTGATTTGGTTTTAAGATTATCTGAACAGCAACGCACACCGCAAAGCCTAGCTAGTTTGTTGATTGAAACACCTAAAGGACATATAGCATTAAGTAAAATTGCTTTAATTGAAGATAGTGATGGATTTAATCAAATTAGTAGGGATAATGGAAAACGTAGAATAATTATTTCAGCTAATACAAATAATCGTGAATTATCCGAAGTAGTAGCAGATATGCGAAAAGTAATTAGCAGTTTTGAGCCACAATTACCTGAAGGTTATTTTATAAATATAGGTGGTCAATTTGAGGCACAAGAGCATGCATCAAAATTATTATCTTATTTATCTATAGTTGCAGTAGTTTTAATGTTTATGTTGTTATATAGTCGTTATCAATCTAGCATTTTATCATTGTTGATTATGAGTAATATTCCACTAAGTTTAATTGGTGCAGTAATTGGCTTAAAAATTTCGGGGCAACCGCTATCCATAGCAGCATTAATTGGTTTTATTACCTTGGCTGGTATAGCTGTAAGAAATGATATTTTAAAAATGAGCCACTATATCAATTTAATGCGTTTTGAGGGCGAGAAATTTGGGCATACATTAATTATAAGAGCTTCAATTGAACGCTTAAGCCCTGTATTAATGACAGCATTGGTTACTGCATTTGCTTTAGCTCCATTATTATTTGAGGCAGAACAAGCTGGAACAGAAATTTTACATCCTGTAGCTGTAGTAATTTTTTCGGGATTAATTACTTCAACATTATTGGATACATTTTTAACACCTGCTATGTTTAGTTTATTTGGTAAAAAACCAGCCTTAGAGTTGGTGGAGAAATTGAAAGATAATCGAGAAGAAATATAGTATATCTATACTATATTTTATAAAAAATAAAAGAGCAACTAAAAATTGCTCTTTCTTTTTATCTAAAAACTAGCTAAATATATCAATATTCATGCTAATCTAGCCATAAATCTCTTGCCATTTTTTAGTTGCTCTCGCAAAATCATCAGGTGTATCAATTCCAGCCTCTGGTACGATATCCGTTGGTGCTACGTAAATATCAAATCCATTATATAAAGCCCTTAATTGCTCAAGCATTTCGATTTTTTCTAGCATTGCTGGTGGTAAAGTAGGATATTTTTTTAGAAATCCAACTCTAAATCCATAAACGCCAATATGTCGCCATATATTACCTAAAATTGCTTCTGGATTATTTTGAGCTGTATTTAATGTTGTATCCTGCCATGCATCTCGATTCCAAGGGATTGGAGCTCTAGAAAAATACAATGCTTTATTATTATTATTAACAACTACTTTTACAACATTCGGATTAGTAATTTCATAAGCATGTTTAATTAAATGAGCTGCTGTTGACATTCTATAATCTGGATTATCTACAAGTGCTTGTGCAACATCATTAATAATTTGTGGACTCATAAATGGCTCATCGCCTTGCACATTTACTACTATTTCATCGCATGCTAAACCAAGTTTTTCAGCACATTCTGCTAATCGGTCTGTACCACTTTGATGCTCTGAACTTGTCATACAGTATTCTAAGCCATATTCTTTACACACATTTGCAATATCTTCATGGTCAGTTGCAATCACAATACGAGCATTTGTTTTTTGTGCTTGTAATGCAACCTGTACAACCAAAGGTTTGCCACCTATGTCTATTAATGCTTTTTGTGCTAAACGTGTTGAATGTAGACGTGATGGGATAATTATGGTGTAATTTGATTTTATCATTTAAAACCCTTTTTATAAATTATATTTTTATATTTAAACTTTACAATAATAATGAATAGTTATTTATTCAGAAAAAATATTTGTAGATAAATACCTATCGCCCCTATCACAAATAATCACAACTATTCTAGCGTTTTCTACATTTTGAGCAATTGTTTGGGCAATGTGTAAAGCACCACCACTAGAAATACCACAAAATAATCCCTCTGTTTTTGCAATATTTTTTGCCATATCTTCAGCTTGCTTTTGCTCTACAGTTAAAATTTCATCGATATAGGTATTATCATAAATTGATGGAACATAGTCATCACTCCATTTGCGTATACCAGCTATTCTTGCTCCTTCAGCAGGCTGAACGCCAATTATTTTAATATTTGGATTTTGTTCTTTTAAATAGCGAGATACACCTGTTATAGTCCCTGTAGTCCCCATGCTACTAACAAAATGCGTAATCTCGCCTTTGGTTTGTCGCCAGATTTCTACAGCTGTTGTACGATAATGAGATAATGGATTATTACTATTGCTAAATTGCCCTAGAATTTTTCCTTTTCCTTCTTTTTCCATTTGTATAGCAACATCTCGAGCATACTCCATACCACCTAATTTTGCAGGGGTTAGCACAATTTCTGCACCATATACAGCCATAGTTTGCCAACGTTCTTTTGATAAATCATCAGGCATAACCAATATCATTTTATAGCCTCTTATCGCTGCTACCATTGCTAAAGCAATACCTGTGTTACCAGATGTTGCTTCAATTAATGTATCCCCTTGCTGTATTTGCCCTGCTATTTCTGCTTGTAAAATCATGTTTAAAGCAGGTCTATCTTTAACTGAGCCAGCTGGATTATTACCTTCTAGCTTAGCCAAAATCAAGTTATTATTATTGCAACCAATTCTTTGCAATTTTATTAGGGGAGTGTTTCCCACTGTATCTTGTAGTGTTGGGTATTGATTATGCATAATGTTTGTCTACTTTATTTAAAAACTTGTAAATTAGCTTAGCTTAGTTTTGCTAAAGCATCTTTGAGTAATTGATTCACTTGAGCAGGGTTTGCTTTGCCCATGCTTGCTTTCATTACTTGCCCAACTAAACCATTAAATGCTTTTTCTTTACCAGCTTTGTATTCTTCAATCATTTTCGGATTATTAGATAAAACTTGCTCTATAATTGGTAGAATTGCGCTTGTATCAGAAACTTGTTTTAAACCTTTAGTTTCAATTATATTATCAATATCTTGTGTATTATCTTGCCATAACATTGCAAAAATATCCTTAGCAATTTTTTGGCTGATTGTTCCATCTTCAATCCTAGCAATTAATTTTGCTAAAATAGTAGGTGTAACAGTGCAAACAGAAATATCCAAATTATCATTATTTAATGCATTTGATATATCGCCCATTAACCAATTTACTAAAGTTTTAGGATTGATTTTTTGTTCTAAGCCTTGGCTAAAGTACTGTGCAGTAGCGTAGCTTTGTACAACAAATTCGCTATCATATTCAGATAAATTAAAGTCAGAAATTAATCTTGCTTTCATTTGCTGTGGCAATTCAGGTAGCTTAGCTTGTTGATTATCGATATCTTCTTGACTTAAATATATAGGTAATAAATCAGGGTCTGGAAAATATCTATAATCTTGTGCATCTTCTTTTGAACGCATGCTACGTGTTTCTTTAGCATTTGCGTCATATAAGCGAGTTTCCTGCACAATTCTACCGCCATCTTCTAGTATTTCAATTTGGCGTTTTACTTCGTAATCAATTGCTTCTTGTAAAAACTTAAATGAATTTAGATTTTTAATTTCACAACGTGTACCTAATTTATCGCTTCCTTTAGGCCTAACTGATACATTTGCATCACATCTAAAAGAACCTTCCTGCATGTTACCATCACATATATCAATCCATGTTACCAAAGTATGCAATGATTTTGCATATGCTACTGCTTCTTGTGATGAGCGTAAATCAGGCTCTGTTACGATTTCAAGTAAAGGAGTACCAGCTCTGTTTAAATCTACGCCTGTATGTTGACTGAATAAATCATGAACTGATTTACCTGCATCTTCTTCTAAATGAGCTCTAGTAATTCTAATTGTTTTTGTTGATTTATTATTCAATAGAATATCAATTTTGCCACTTCCTACAATTGGATTAGAAAATTGACTAATTTGATAGCCTTTTGGCAAATCTGGATAAAAATAGTTCTTGCGAGCAAAAATACTTGCTTTATCAATGTAGGCATTAATTGATAAACCAAATTTAATTGCAAATTCTATAGCTTTTTGATTGATTACAGGCAAAGTTCCAGGTAAAGCTAAATCAACATAGCTTGCTTGAGTATTTGGTTCTGCACCAAATGCAGTGCTTGCATTACTGAATATTTTACTCTCTGTTTTTAATTGAACATGTGTTTCCATTCCAATAACTACTTCCCAGTTTTGCATATATACTCATTCTTATTAATTAACCTAGAAGTATTATAATTCCTTGCTTTTCGCAAGGCAAGAGTAATAAATTCAGTTTTATACTAAATATCATAATTTACAAATTAAACCAAATTATCTAAAGCATCAAATAAATTAGGATATTCAAATTTATAGCCTAATTCTTGTAATTTATGTGGTACTATTCTTTGGCTATCAAGTAATAAATAAGCTCTTTGCCCTAACAACAATTTAATTAGAAATGTAGGAGTAAAAAATATGGCAGGTCTTTTTAAAACTTGGGCTAATGTTTTAGTAAATTCTTTATTTGTAACAGGATTTGGAGCTACCATATTGTAAGCTCCTACTGCATTTTGGTTTTCTAGTAATAGTTTAATAATTTTTACATAATCATCTATATGAATCCAACTCATGTATTGCATGCCATTACCAATGCTAGAACCAAGACCTAGTTTAAATGGTAGTAGCATTTTTTGTAAAACACCGCCATCTTTTGCCATAACTAATCCTGTACGTAAATTACAAACTCTTACACCTAAATTATTTGCTTTTAATGCAGATTTTTCCCATTCAATACAAATTTTTACTCCAAAATGTAAATCATTTGATGGTTGTGTACTTTCATTTATAATTTTTGTATCAAGATTTGGATAAAAGCCAATTGCAGAACCACTTAATAAAACATTTGGCTTTGTATATGCTTGGCCTATTTTATCTACAATTTTTTCTGTGAGAGTAATTCGACTATCCCATAAACTATTTTTTCTGCTATCTGTCCATGGCTTATCTACTATTGGTTCTCCTGCAAGGTTTATAATTGCATCAAATATAACATCAGGAGTATATTCATCAAGCGATTTTATGGCTTTGATATTTTTACCACATTTTTCTGCAACTGAGTTTGGATTTCTGCTCAAAACAGTTATTTCATGCCCTAAAATTGCCAGTTCCTTGCAGATAGCTCTTCCAATTAAACCTGTTCCGCCTGTGATTAAGATTTTCATATATTATCACTATAAATATTTAAGATTTAATTTAGTCTATCATATATAAAATTAATAAACTTAAAAAATGACCAAGAATAACATTAGAAAGTATGAAAGCAAAAAGATAAATAAGCCAAACTAAGATTAAAACTACTAATAATCTATATTTAGCTTATATGTTTATATTATGAAACATGATTATAGTTAAGAATTACCATCAAGCAAACTGCGTAACATCCATGATGTTTTTTCATGTAACTGAATGCGTTGCGTTAATAAATCAGCACTTGCTTCATCTCTTGCACTTTCAACGACAGGAAAAATACTACGAGCAGTTCTCACAATTGATTCATGACCCTCAACAAGTAATTTAATCATGTTTACAGCATTAGGCACTTCAACTGTTTCACTAATTGAGCTTAAAGAAGAAAATTGAGAGTAAGTACCTGGGGCAGTATGCCCTAATGAGCGAATACGTTCAGCAATTAAATCAACGGCTAAAGCTAATTCATTGTACTGTGTTTCAAACATTAAATGCAGAGTTTGAAACATTGGACCCACCACATTCCAATGAAAATAATGTGTTTTTAAGTACAGGGTATAAGTATCTGCAAGTAAATTAGATAATCCACTTGCAATGTCGAGGCGGTGTTGTTCGGATATGCCAATATTTATTTGCATATATATTTCCTATTTTATTATAAATTTAGTTTACATCAATTAATATATAATTTGATATATGTACCTATAACAATTGTGGGAATTATACTACTTAGCTTATATTTAACATAAATTGACATGTATAAATATGTGTATACACAAAAATTGCTTTTATGTAAAATTGGTTCTACACCAAAAATATTTTAGAGAAATAAAATGAGAAATGATTTAAGTATTTTAGAAAATTGGATTAATCCATCAAGCGATGTTTTAGATTGTGGTTGTGGTGATGGCGAATTGCTACAAGATTTAATTGAGAAAAAATCTGTATTTGCTTATGGTATAGAAAAAGAAATTGATAATGTAAAAAATTGTATAAAAAACGGTGTACAAGTTATACAACAAGATTTAGAGGGTGGACTTGCTTTATTTGATGATAAATTCTTTGATGTAGTAATATTATCTCAAACATTACAAACTATACATAACACCCAGCATATTCTACAAGAAGTGGTACGAGTTGGTAAAAAAGCTATTATTACTTTTCCAAATTTTGGTTATTGGAAACATCGTTTAAAAGTAGCAAGTGGTAGAATGCCTGTATCAAAAACATTGCCATATGAATGGTATAACACGCCAAATGTTAGGGTACTAACTTTATCTGATTTTGAAATACTATCACATAAAGCTGGTTTAAAAGTTTTGGATAGAATTGTTCTACATGAAAATGAAAAAATTACATGGGGACATAATTGGAGAGGTAGTTTAGTGATGTATTTAGTTACAGGCGTTTAATATATCTAAACCATGATAATTTAGCTATATATATATAACACCATAATAGGTAAAGGTTAAAATGCTTAGCTCATACAAATATCAAAGCTATATTAATAAATCCCCTGCTATTTTAAGTTTTTCTAAAGCAACAGATTTTTATTTAAGGCTACTAAGATTACTTTTATTAATCAGGTGTATTAGTGGCTTATTATTCTGCTTTATATTCAAAGCTCCTGATATATTAGCTGTATATGCTACTGTTATGGGTATAGTATTTGTAGCTCATATTTCAAAATCAAGAAAATATACGCCAAATATTGTATATATAGTATTAGCTATCGACATAATCATGATGGGGATTTTATATTATTTAAAATATAATAATATATTCTTGGTTATCATTAGTACTTTATCCGCAGCTATTTTCTGTAATATATGGTTGTTATTTTTAGTATATGTATTTTCTACGCTAAGCTTATTTAGTAATAATTTAAGCAAAACTGAGGCTATTTTAATTTATATTATTCTATTTTTTATTAGTAGTATTTTGCATATGTTAAGCAAACAGCAAAAGCAGATGTACAACACAGTTGCTCAACAAGCATGCCAAAGTGCATTACAGCAATTGACACACATGCTAATGGTTAAAGATATTACCGATGGAATTATATTGTTATCATCAACAGGGCAAATTATTTCAGCTAATACAGCAGCATTAAATATTATTGGTACAGACCAAAGCTATAAATCAAATGATAGCATAGAAATTCTACATAAAGAATCATTAGACAGAATACCAAAAACAATATTATTAGAAGATAGGCACGCCTACGCTCATTTAGTACCAATTAATAATCATATACAAAATTTAAATATTCAATTAGCATGGTTAGAATGGCTAAAACCATTTATTCATACTAATTTAGTAGAAGATTACTTAGTACAGTCTTTAAGCGGTTGCTCATTAATTCATATTGAAAGAGAGCAAAAATATGTTAAAGAATCTCAAAAAGACAAATTAGCAAGCATGGGGCATATGGTTGCAGGTGTTGCCCATGAAATCCGTAATCCATTAGCAACTATCCAGCAAGCAAGTGATTTTTTATTTGAGCAAATTGAGCAAAAAGCTGAAATTGAACGTCTAAAAACCATGATTAATAATAATATAAACAGAATTAATCAAATAATTTCTAATTTATTAAATATATCAAAACCACCAAATGATATGTTAAGCATTTGTTTAGGCAAACATATTAAACAAATAGTAGATGACTGGCAACAAAGAGACCAAATTAGAAAAAATGTAATTAGTTGTTATATTCCAGAAAAAGACGTGCATACAATTTTTACACCTGTACATTTACAGCAAATTATAGAAAACTTGTTAGATAATGCGATTAAATTCTGCAGTAAACAAAGTGCCTCGATTAATTTATGGCTTAGACATCACCCGCAATACAACACATTAATTGAATTATGGGTATTAAATGATGGGCCAATAATTGATAATACAGACCAAGTACGATTATTTGAACCTTTTTTTACTAAAAGTGCTCCAACTCACAGTACACATGGAGTTGGTTTAGGCTTGCACATTGTACGTGTGTTATGTATGCAGAATAAAGCAACTATAGAATATGCTAGAAATATAGACATTCCTGTGAATGCACAATATGGATTTGTAATTAGGTTTAAAAAAGATGGTTAATTGTGTTAGAATTTGCTTCTAGCTGAATAAATTAGGTAATTAAGGTTTCAAATGAAAATAAAATTAATAGCAATTGCAACAACATTAGCACTCTACGGTGCAAATACGTATGCACAAACAGTAGATAGAATAATAGCAGTTGTAAATAATAATGTAATTACACAAAAAGAATTATTAAATAATGCTGATGCAATTGAAAAACAGCTTGCTTCTATAGGTAAAAAGGTTCAAGTAACAAGAGATGAATTTTTAAAAGAAGTATTAGAGAGATTAATTAGCGATAAAGTACAAATACAAAGAGCTAGAGATGTGGGAATTAACTTAAGCGATATGGAATTTAATTCAATCATAGAATCTACATCTAAGCAAAATAATTTAACTTCTGCTCAATTTTTAGAAAGTCTGCAAAAAGCAGGCGTAAATATGAAGCAATGGCAAGAAGAACAAAGAAATAATATTATTTTAGGTAGACTAAGACAAAAAGAAGTAGAGCCATTAGTAAAAGTAAGCGAGTCAGAGATAGATTCTTATCTATCATCTTTAGCTGGAGTAACGGTTGCAGCATCAGAAGAATACAGTATATCACGTATTTTTATTCCAAATGCAGGCGGAAATTTAGATAAAGATGCCCTAAATAAAAGCCGTGAAAAAGCCCAAAAAGTGTTAGATGATATAGTAAATGGGCAAATTAGCTTTGAAAAAGCAATATCATATTATTCAAAAGCACCTGAAGCTTCTACAAGTCAAACTGAAATTTTAATTAGTGATTTTGCACAATTACCAAGTGATGTATCAACTGTTTTATTACGTATGCAACGCCAACAATTATGGCCTTACTTAATTGAAACTAAGTCAGGATTTTATATTTTACGCTTAAATGACAAGAAAAATAACAATAATACACGTAACACAGCCATACAAATTCCACAAACTAAAGTTAGACAAATTTTAATCCGAGTTGCTGGCGTAACATCTGAAAAAGATGCAAAACAAAGGTTGCTAGATATTAAGGCTCGCATCGACAAGGGCGAAGATATGGCAACATTAGCAACCTTATATTCTCAAGATGGTTCTGCTATGAGTGGTGGTAATATGAACTGGGTAAGCAAAGGCGAAATGGTGCCAGAGTTTGAGCAGGTTATGAATGTGTTACCAATTGGTCAAGTAAGTAGTCCTGTACGTACAGATTATGGCTATCATTTAATCCAAGTGCTTGAAAGAAGAGTAAAAGATGTTTCAGTTGGTCAGCAAAGAGAAACAGCAAGAAGAGTTTTAACTGAAAGAAAAACAGAAATAGTATATCAAGATTGGGTTAGAAACTTACGTGAAAAGGCTTTTGTGGATTATAAGTTGAAATAAACTTAAAATAAGTTTCTGTATAACCAAATTTAAAGTTTATTTATGTTTGGTTATAAAATATAAAAAGCCTAATCAATAAAAACCTCTAATCCTACATTAAATCTATTAGAAAAAGCTTTTGCTTGATTTAAATTTATTTTGCGTTCACCGCTTAAAATTCTACTAATAACAGGCTGTGTTATTCCTAATTCTTTGGATAATTCTATTTGGTTAATTTGATTAGAATCCATTAAAAATTTTAGTGCATCTACAGGATTAGATGCATCGATTTTGATATTTTTACTTTCAAAATCTTCTGCTAATTGACCTGTAAGTTCCAATAAATCTGCTAATGGGTGGTTTTCGTTATCTCCAACGATATCTAGTAAATTATTAAGAATAATAATTAATTTATCATATTCATTCTCATTATGTGGAACTTTAATACTTAAAGAGTTTTCATCCATTTAATTTATATCTATTACTTTTTAATGTAATCCTATTTTAATCGCATTTGAATTAGCATCTAAACATTTGTCATAAGAAACATCTTGATTATTTGCTTTACTAACATGAACACGCAAAAATCTCCAGCCCACATGTGTTTGAAGAAGTATATAGCTTGCATGGATATAATAATCAGCTTTATTTTCAGCAGGATTATATTTAATAGCTTCTATAGTTTCAACAAGTACACCACCAATTAAGCTATGTACATTTGTATTTAGAATTTCATGAAATAAAGGAATAACATTTTCTTGTTGTATTTCATCAAATGCACTTTTAATTTGTGCTACGCCTTTTGAAATTTTTCCATTTACATCAATATAGCTAATATTATCCTCATCCAGCCATAGCTTCAATATAAGTTCTATATCTTGATAATATATAGCTTTATGTAAGCTTTGAATTACGTCTTGAACAGAAATTATAGGTTTGGTAAAACGAGACATACTTTATAATAAAAAAAATTGATGTAATTATACTTTATCAAGATTAAAGCAAATTTTCAAATACTTGTTGAGGTTTGATGTCATTTAAACACGCATAATGATTTAATGGACACGTTCTTTTAAAGCATGGACTGCATTCTAATTGTAACCACATATATTTAGCATTTTTTGCAAGTGGTGGTGTGTGGTGTGGGCTAGTTGAGCCATAAATAGCAAGTAAATCAGTACCAATTGCCGCTGCAATATGCATTAATCCTGAATCATGTGTAAGTACTTTTTTTGCTTTTTTTATAATATGCATGGCTTCAGTTAATGAAGTACTACCACATAAATTAATAGTTCTATCATGATTTACTAATGATTGGGCTTGTGGTTTATCTTTTGGGCTACCCAGTAAAATAATATGTAAATCATCATATTTTTCATGAATAAATTCAATTAATTTACTAAAATGCTCAAGTGGCCATTGTTTTGCAGGTCCATACTCTGCACCGATAGCAATAGCAATATATTTTTTATTATTTAAATTAAATTTATCCAAGCAAGAATTATTAATATCTTCTGATAAATCAATTTTAGGCTCTAATTTAATTTTAGTTTCTTCAGATAAATTAGATACTAAATTACAACCCTCTAAACTTATATCTGCCATAGCTAAATTATGATAATGTTCCACCATTGGCATTTTTTTACCTTGACTAGTAAAAGCATGACTAAGAAAGAATTTTCTTGGAAATTCTCCTTTGTAGCCAATTATATTTTTAGTATTAATAACTATGGGGATAATTGCACTTTTGAGTGAATTTGGAAGAATATATATGCAATCATAATTATTCTTTTTAAGTTCTAAGGCAAGTTTAATGCGAGATACTAATAGCAGTTTTTTATGTGGATATTTATGTTGTATTACTTTAGCAACATTACTACAGTTTTCATATATAGGTGCTACAACACTAGGTGCTAGTACATCAATAACATGTCCTTTATCATGTAAGCTTTTGATTAATGGTAGCGTCATTACTGCATCACCAATCCAATTAGGACTAATTACTAATGTTTTTACTGCTATTTTTTGCATAATTTACTAAATATATTGCATCATAACATTATACACAGTTTTACATACTAAAAAAATGTGCTATATTCATTTAATCAATAACTAAATTTATATTTATTGATATAAAATAATGTTTAATATGAAGGGATAAACATGAAAAAAACTAGCTTACTAAAATTATGTGGAATTGCTTGTTTAGCAGTAGGTACACAATTAGCTGTTGCTAATACATCTGCACCTGCAGCAAATGCTGTAAAAACTGCAGCTCCAGAAGCAAAAGCTCCAGAAGCAAAATGTTCTGCTGAACATAAAAAAGCTGCTGATGGCAAATGTGCGGCACATAAAGCAGCTGATGCAAAATGCTCTGCTGGAAAATGTGGTGCTAAACATAAAGCAACTAAGCATAAAAAACATCATAAAGCTAAGCACAAAGCTAAAAAAGCAGAAGCTGCGGCTGAAGCAGCTCCAGCACAATAATGTTTTATCTATTAATTTTTAAGGAAGTTTAATGCTAAGTAATGATATTGGTACAATTGGCGTTGGTTTGCGTAGAGAGTTTATTAACGAGCTACAACAGCAGACTCCTTCTGATATCATTAATTATATTGAAATTGCTCCTGAAAATTGGATGAACATGGGAGGTAATAAGGCTAAGCAAATTTCTTGGTTTGCCAAAAACTACCCAATAGTTGCACATGGTCTGTCATTATCTTTAGGTGGGACAGACCCACTAAATATTGATTTTTTACAGGAAGTAAAAAGTTTTATTCAACAATATGATATAAAGCTTTACACAGAACACGTAAGTTTTACAGGTGCTAATGGTAATTTATACGATTTACTGCCTATACCATTTAATGAAGAAAGTGCAAATAATATCATAGAGCGTATTAAAATTGCTCAGGATATTTTAGGTCAAAGAATAGCAATTGAAAATGCTTCATATTATGCCATATCTCCATTAAGTACGATGACAGAACCTGAATTTATAGCTCATGTGCTTGAAAAGTCTGATTGTTTATTGCAATTAGATATTAATAATGTATATGTAAATAGTAGAAATTTTAGTTTTGATGCTTACAAATTTTTAGATGCTATACCTAAAAATAAAGTTGTATATATGCATATAGCAGGTCATGATGAAGAAGAGGAAAATTTGCTGATTGACACTCATGGACAAGATATAAGAATTGAAGTATGGGATTTGTTATCTTATTCATATAAACTTTTTGGCATACAACCAACTACATTAGAGCGTGATTTAAATATGCCTTCATTTACAGAAATACTTGCAGAATTGCATTTAATCAAAAAAATACAAAAAGATTATACTAATAGCCTAAAAATTCAAAATACTATAAAAGAAGCAGCCATTTAATTTACATAATTATTATATGTTATCTGCAAATTAAGGTATTAAAAGCTATAATTTAGTATATCAATTAACCTTAGTGATGCAATTGAATTTTTGCACTTTACCTAAAACATTTTTCCATTCATCATCTAGTTCTAAATTTAGCTGTAATCCTCGGATTGGTATTTGATTATTCATTTGCCAATAGCTTTGCCATTTTAGTTCTTGCCATATATTTACACTAAATTTTTGTATGGGAATTAAGCTCACGGTTTGTATTTCATCATTTTTAATAATATCATTTATATCATTGGTTTGTTTGATGAGGTCATTGTTATTATTAGTTGGTTCTAAGGCTATTCTTTGCCATTCATGCTTGTTATTATCAATTAATACTTTATTATAAATTACCAATTGCCAAACGCTACTTTTAGTATTTTCATCTGTATTTCTACGGATTATCCATAAGCCTTTTTCTTCTCCCTTTTGATTATTAAATACTTTAATATTATGCGATAAATTGGGGATTGAACGTAGCTCAATATTACTACAATCTGATTGCCATTGGCTAAATGTTTTTTGAATTTGATTGAGTATTTTATCGGTATCTTTAAGGTTATTTTCAGTTTTAATCATGCTTTCAATCGTTTGATAGCCAATAGTTGCAATAGTAGCCATAATTGCAATAGCTACCAGCACTTCAATTAATGTAAATCCATTTTTTATCTTTTTAGATTTATAGTATTGATTCATGTTTATATATTTTATATTTTTGATTTTATTCACTTTATCTTTACGATTTATTTGATATATATTAAAGTTATCTTGAGAATTGCCTTTCACATGGCTCTCCATCACTATCGCCGTCCATTTTAGTATCAGGGCAATTTTTAAGAAAAAATCGTGCCTCTTCTAACGATGACATTTGAGAGCAGTGAATTCTGCCATCGCATTTATAGGCGGTAGTTTGTATAATATTATTATCATATCCAGTTTGTTTTATATTATTTATGTCTAAATTATTTTGTGCAGAATTTATGTTCTGATATTTTTCATAAGCTATATTCGCTAGAAATATTAGGAATATAGTAAGCATTATTATCTTAACTATTTTTGATATAGCATAATTATTAATTTTATATGGATTATATTTATAGGAATTATATGCGTGTTTAGAGTTTATATGCTTTGTTTTATTATTTAGATTATTTGTACTATCTGCACTAGTTGAATTGCCATAAACTTCCATTCCTACATTAGTTGCATATTTTTTATTTTTGATTCTATCAAATTGTATTTGACATTAAATAATCTCTCCAATTTTTGGAGTTATTGTATTTTTAAATGATGATATATGAACAAAAACCTTTTTTATTTGATGATTTTCTTCATAGGAGATAAATCCATAACCTTTAGCATAATTCCATTCACTTATCTTACCTTTAAAAAAATCAGACATGCTCAAAGCTTCCTTTAGAATTACAAAATGATACAATTACAAATTAGCAAATCTATTGTTAGTTTTAGCATGTCTAAGTATATTCATCTATAATAAAATAATTTTATATAGTAAATTATTATGGTTAACTTATATAGCTAGTTTTATATTTTTTGTGTTCGCAGGCTCACGACTGCGTTCATCTAGGCATAGGCAAAAATCCGACGCAGATAGTACAAATAGTACAGCTAGGAGGATTTTTAAGTACAACAACGATGACAGAAAATAGAGAATTAGATATATGCTATAAAACATCTCCTGCATGTTCCGCAAGCCTAGAACGTTCGCCACGTGCTAATGTAATATGCCCGCCATGAGCCCAGCCCTTAAATCTATCTACTACATAGGTTAACCCCGAAGAACCTTCGGTTAAATATGGAGTGTCAATTTGTGCTATATTACCCATGCATACAATCTTTGTATTTGCTCCTGCCCTTGTTATCAGAGCTTTCATTTGTTTTGGTGTTAAGTTTTGTGCTTCATCAATGATAATAAATTTATTTACAAATGTTCTACCACGCATAAAGCTCATACTTTTGATTTTTATTTTACTACGTATTAGTTCTAAATTGGTTGCTTTTCCCCATTCTCCAACACTATTATCATTTTGTTGTAAAACTTCTAAGTTATCATCTAATGCACCCATCCATGGTTGCATTTTTTCTTCTTCGTTGCCAGGTAAAAATCCGATATCTTCGCCTAATGGAACGGTTGCTCTTGTTACAATAATTTGATTATATAGTTTATGTTCTACAACTTGCTCAATCGCTGCTGCAAGTGCTAGTAATGTTTTGCCTGTTCCAGCTTGACCAAGTAAGGTAACAAAATCTACATTTGGATTCATGAGTAAGTTTAATGCAAAATTTTGCTCTTTATTTCTAGCTGTAATGCCCCATATATTGTTTTTATTATGGGTGTAATCAGTCAATGTTTGTAGCAAAACACTTTTAGCATCTAATTCAACTACTTGGGCATAGAATGGTATTGAGCCATCTTGTGGGTCAAGGTAAACCATTTGATTGATATAAAATTCAGGAATTAATGGACCTTGTAAACGGTAGTAAGTTGTGCCAGTTTTTGGATTTTGCCATGACTCCATATTCTTACTATGTTTAGACCAGAAATTACTTGGTAATTCCATATATCCAGAATATAATAAGTCTAAATCATCAACAACGTGGTCGCTGTAGTATTCCTCAGCTGGTATGTTTAAAGCATTTGCTTTAATTCGCATATTAATATCTTTTGATACTAATACTACTTCAGTATGTGCATGTAAAACTTGCAAAGCACGTACTACACCTAGAATATAATTATCTGCTTTTGTATTTACAAAGCCTTTAATTTCAGGCACAGGTAGTTCTTGAGTTTGAAAAAATAATGTACCTGTAGCTTCGGCATGCCCAGTAAGGTTAAGGGCTATACCATTTTCAATATTATTATGTTTAGCAGCAAGTAATTCATCAAGTGTACGGCTAATGCTACGTGCATTCCTTGCAACTTCGCTTAAACCTTTTTTGTGATTGTCCAGTTCCTCTAATACAATCATTGGTAAATATACATTATTTTCATCGAATCTAAACAATGATGTAGGGTCATGTAGTAAAACATTTGTATCTAATACAAATAATTTACTTGGCTTTTTAGAGTTGCTATTTACGTTACTAATCGTATTAGCTTCGTTAGAGCTAGATTTATTAGATTTTTTAATCGGATTATTTAATTTACTCGATTTATTTTCTTTAGCAATTTTGCTTGGTTTTTCTGATTTTATCTCTTTAATTTTAACTTTTAAGCTTTTTTGGTTATCTAAATTTGGTTTTTTCTCTGGTATTAAATCCAGTTGTTCTGTCTCTAGTTTTTCATTTTTATCTAATTTCGGATTTGCACTCACTTTTTTTAAAGATTTTTTAGAACTATTTTGCGTATCTAGGCTATCGCCTAACACATTTGGCTGTTTAGGTAGTGGCATATTAGTCCTTGCTTTCTAGTTGTTGTTTATTCTATTGTATCACATAAATATAGCAAGGATTGAGAATGGGTATAGATTGCAACAGATTTTAAAATATTAATTATTTTAATCTTAATCTATATCAAACTCTAAAGTATTATTATTTTTATAAATACACATATGCCTGTAATCACAAAATCTACAATTTTTATTAGGCGTAGCAATAAATGGCTGATTATGAATAATATACCCTTCTATTTTAGAGCTAAAATCTTGAATAAAATTTTCAGATGTTTTAATTAATTCATCGCTATCATTAAACGGCATAATTTCTTTGACTTCGTCCTTTAAGGATAAAAAACTCGCAGAAATAGCATAATC
>JBJOQB010000016.1:0-10710 GCA_046050125.1 Pseudomonadota bacterium | reverse complement strand
TAAGAGTCTGTTTATAATCTATATGATAAAATAGTAAAAAATGAATATAAATAGAAATGAAACGAAAAAGCTACCCAAGCGATATAAGTGTAGAAAAATTTGAGATAATAAAGTCAGATTTAGAAAGCATAAGAAAAAAGACAAGACCAATAGAAGTAGACTTACATAGGATATTTTGCGGTTTGCTGTACGTATTAAGAAGTGGATGTCAATGGAGAATGTTGCCGTCGGAGTATCCGAACTGGAATACAGTGTATAGTTATTTTAGTAAGTGGAATAATAGCAAAATAGGAGATAAAACAATACTAGATATTGTTTTAAAAAAAATTAATTGGAATGGTTCGTACAAGCAATTCACGGAAAGAGAATACTAGTATGATAATAATAGACAGTCAAAGCGTGAGAAATACAGATACAGGGAGAGAAAAAGGATATGACGGAGCTAAAAAAGTAAGTGGAATAAAAAGGCATATATGAGTTGACAGTCAAGGCTTACCGCACTGTATACACATAACAACAGCAAATATAAGTGATAGATGTGGAGCATTAGAGATGATGAGAAAAAATAGTAATAATTTAGCTGGTGTGGAAAATATATTGTGTGACAGTGGTTATCAAAGTATTAATTTTGCACTTAATGTAAATAATATTATAAAAACACAAGTAACAGTTATAAAGAGAAATGAAGTTTCCAAGTTTATTGTGTTGCCTAAACGCTGGATTGTTGAACGTTCTTTTGCTTGGCTGGATAAATGCCGTAGGTTATGGAAAAATTGCGAAGGTTCTTTACATACTAGTCAACAAATGGTTGTCCTTGCCTTCATCTCTCTAATTCTTAAAAATAGATTATAAACAGGTTCTAATGATTTTTCAAAAGTAACTGTATTCGATAGCCTTGTTACATGGCCAGGTCATTTAGATTTAGCTCCTGATGCTATGTATGATGGCATTAAAAATAATGACGGCTTATGGGTTGTAAATTAATAATATACAACCATACTAAGTATAAAATCTAAATCAATTCCCACACGCATAAATATGCCAATTACTTGGCATATCAATCTTATTCAATAAACTATCTCTTTGTTCTTTATTATCATCAAACATACAAAAAAAACAACTGCCAGAGCCTGTCATTCTAAACTTAATATTATGTATGTTATATTGAGCATCAATCCACTGCTTAATTTGCGGGTGTAAATGTAAAACTACAGGTTCTAGGCTATTTTCCGCATCATATAATTTATTTATATCTAAATTATCTATAAAATCATTTTTATTTATATATGGATTATTTCTAATTAGCAAATCACTTGTAAAAATATCTTTTGTACTAGCATGTACATCAGGCTTAACAATTATAAAATGGTATTTTGGTAATTCTATAGCCGATATTTTCTCGCCAATTCCCTCAATCCATGCAGAATTGCTATGATGCAAGAAAAATGGGACATCTGCCCCTAATGACAATCCGATTTTTGCTAATTCATGCTGAGGTAAATTTATATTCCATAAGCTGTTTAAAGCAAGCAAAACTGTAGCTGCATTACCCGAGCCACCGCCTAAACCAGCACCCATGGGTATATTTTTCTTGATTTTAATATTAATGCCATAATTAATATCATTTAAGCCTGATTTAACACAAAAACTTTGCATAATTTTTGCTGCTTTTATATTTAAATCTAACTCATATGGAATGCTATCAATATTAATTTCTCGAGAAATTACGCCGTCATTTCTTAATTCAAAATCAATTACATCATGTAAATCAATTTTAGTAAATATGCTTTGCAGAGTGTGATATCCATTATCTTTACGCCCTGTAATTCTTAGAAATAAATTTAACTTTGCAAGGGATTTGTATGTGTGTGTTGTCATGTAAATTGATTATTATGATAAATAATATAAAGAACCGTATTCCCACATTGGTGGGAACTCAAAATAATATGGGGAATCTAATCTATAATTATAGATTACTGTTTATAGCTTAATAAGCGTTTAATGCTAGCACCACCAGCCTTAAGACCATGAACCTCTAGCGAAGCTTCTAAGGTTTGTATATTTTTACTGATTTGCTCGTACATTTCATAGCTTAACACTTGATTATCTGGTGTGCATACAATTGCTGACCATGATTGTAATAGTAAATCCATATCATCACACATTACTTTTAAGCCATTCACATTTGGCTCAACTAAAGACGGTGTATAGTAAAAATATAAAACTTGTGTAAACTCTTGTTGTGGCCATTCAATAGTGTAGATATGTTTATTATCTAAATAAAATCCACATTGATTTGATGAAATAGCTTGATATTTACCTTCTGCATAAAACCATTCTATTAATTTATTCGTTTGCGTTGGTTCTTTAAGTAAAATTTTAAATTGTAAATATTGAGAGGCATTTATGGCTAAATCTTTTAAATTCTGTGATTTAGTTAAAATATCTTGCATACTTGGTACATCTAAATCGCCCTCTAAAAATATAGCAATTCTTTGGATATATTGCAGAAAATGCGAGAATTCCATACCACTAATGCTATTATGCCTTGAAGCTAAAGGAATACTAAAAAATAAACCATGATAATTACTTTTAGCATCTAATTTACAATGCTGTTTTGCAGAATTCATACCATGAATATTAATTTTTTGGCTATATGTATCACTAAACAAAATTCCATGCAGTTTATCGCCTTCAACTACATGCTTAAAATTAATATTAGCAATTAAATCTATAGCATCGTCCCAATCATGCTCTATCACTGTTGGAATAGATGATTTACTTGATTCTTCTTCTTTTTTAGTATCAGATAAATTAGGCTTAGTTGTAGATTTATTTTTATAAAATAACCACATTACACATAAAATAGCAATACCAACTAAAAAAATAGCTATGGTTAATTGTTGATTTATCTCTTTCATATTATTTTTCTTTCTGCAATAGTAGTAGCAACTTTATTACGAATATAATTCGGACTAATTTGCTGTGGCTCACAAGCAAATGCTAAATTATTATACACTAAACTAAGTAAACCTAGTGCATGCGGATTGGTAAAATAAGTAAATAAATTGCTGTTATTTGTATAATTTTCTATATCTGTGAGTATTATTTCTGAATTTTGTTCATTTTGCACATCAAAAATATCAAAATTATGATTAGCGCTAAGTAATTCTATATTACCTAAATTATATTGCGAATCTTTATGATTATAGCTAAATGTTCTTGTATAAATTTCATTCATTCTAGCATCAAGTATTACTCTGCCTGCTAAATTAGATAAATTATTTTGGCTATTTTGAGTATCTTGCATATCTGCTATATTCCAAATATAACCACTCCTAAAGCTTTCAATCGCACATAATAATGAACAAATTGGTATTATTTTTATATTCCATGCTAAAGCTAAACCAAGTGCAATGCTTGTAGCGAGCCTTACACCTGTAAATCCTCCAGGCCCTATGCCTAAAGCAATGTAATCAGGAATTGTTTCAGACGGTAAAAGATTGCGTATTTGCGGTAAAATGTTATTACTCGCATCATTTGTATGTACTTGATGATAGTAGTTATAGTTTGATATGCCATATTTTGAGCATTCGCCATATGCTATAGATAAATACTTAGTTGAATTATCTATCGCCAATACATTTAAAGTCTCATTTAAATTTAAACTTAATTTAGTAGGTTCTATCATAATTATTTACTCAATTTTTTCATTTGTTTATGATATTTTTTATATGGTCTTAAATATATAAGACTAGAAATATACGCACCTAAAGTCAGGAATAATGTAATCCCGCCAAAAACATTAAACGGATATTTACTGCTAGTGAGTGATACTATGCCTTCTAACAGATAAATATGTAAAATCATAATTCCCCACTGCATTTTATATAAATCCAGTTTAATTATGCCATATATACATATCAATATCGGTATCACTTTAATTGCAAGCATATATTTACCATAAGTAAATTCTACGGCTATTCCCCATATTATAAGTAATATATAACATGCTCGTAGCAAATTAGCGAAAAATTTAGAGCCTTCTGGTTTTGGTAGGTTTATATTATTATTCATGAATAATTGTAGTTTATTATTTTTTAAGCTTAATTGCAGTTTGGGATAATCTTTTACCCATAAATAAAGCTAATTCTTTTTCATCATTACTAATTGAATCTTGATGTGCATAATGACTAACACCATATGGAGTACCGCCTGTTTGCGTTTTTCTTAAGGCTGTTTCAAAGTAAGGCAAACCAAGCATAATCATTCCGTGATGCATTAATGGCAACATCATTGATAATAAAGTGCTTTCTTGTCCACCATGCATGCTATTTGATGATGTAAAAACACAAGCAGGTTTATCGCATAAAGAACCATTTATCCATAATGGCACAGTTTGCTCTAAAAAGTATTTCATATGCGATGACATATTACCAAAATAGGTAGGAGAACCTAAAGCTAAGCCTATGCAATCTTTTAAATCATCAATTTCAACGTAAGGGATACCACTTTGTTTAATATCAGGTTCGATGGCTTCACAAACACTAGAAACCTTAGGCACACAACGTAATTTTGCACTAATACCAGAACTTACATTACTATCAATTCCCTTAGCAATTAAGTAAGCTAGCTCTTCCGTTTTTCCGCTTTTACTATCAAATAATACGAGTATATACATTTAATTTATTAGAGTTTACAAATTATTTCACGTTATGATAGTATAAATTAGTATTAAATTCTACTCTTATGGCTAAATGATAATTATTTAGCTATATATCCGATATAACTATACAAAAATATGCATATATACTTATTAATTCTACTAACAGCCATAATTTGGTCTTTTATTATACATAAAAGCCGTTTTTGCACTATGGGAGCTCTAAGCGATTACTTAGGTTTTGGGGGCATAAGCAGGTTACAATTAATTGCTGTTGCTATGTCAGTTGCTGTTATTGGGACACAAGGGCTGATTTATTTTAATATTATTCAAAAAGAACATTTGCCATATATTAATGAGCATATTCCTGTTATATCGCATTTAATTGGTGGGATTTTATTTGGTATTGGCATGATGCTTGCATCAGGTTGCCCAACACAACAATGTGTAAACTTAGGCAAAGGTAATTTAAAGTCTTTGCTAGCAATACCAATTATTGCAATTACTGCTCAAATTACGCTTAGTGGTTCATTGTCTAGTATACGTTTATATATTGATGATTTACTCAAAATATCACATGTTAATTTATATGAAAAATTACCATATCTGGGCATTTTAATTGGTCTTATTTTATTGATATTATGTGTAATATGGTTAGGTCGAAGCTTATTAAAAAATAATATTAAAAAATCCAAATTTATAGAAATATTATTTTACGGTAGTTTAGTTGGTTTTATCGTAATTGCAATGTGGTATATCTGCGGACATTTGGCATTTATTGCTGAAGATGAATTAACTTTAGAACATGCATATATAGGTAACTCATCTAAAACCATACAAAGCTTGTCCATGATATTACCAACCACATATTTACTTGATTGGTTGATGTACTCTAGCGATAGCATGAGATTCTTGAATGCTAATACTATGCTAATTTTTGGTTTAATCATTGGTAGCGTATTAATTTGCTTATTTAATATAGTAAATAATATGATTAAGTATAAGAATAATTTATCAGATAGTTTAAATGATTTTGAGTTACAATTTTTTAAAACACCACAAGATTTTTTACAGTATTTTTTAGGCAGTATTTTAATGGGAATAGGTGGAGTTTTAGCAATTGGTTGCAGTGTTGGTCAAGGCTTGAGTGCTTTTTCTACATTAAGTATCGGTAGTGTCATAAGTATTATTGGCATGTTTATTGGTGCTAAAATAGTTTACAAATTTAGTTAAATATTGTTTTGAAAATATCTCAGTAATAATATTAAATAACGCTATAAATAATAATGTTGGAATATGGCATGATATAAGCTTAGCTATAGTAATAAATTTATAAATATGCTACGATTTCAGCATTAATCTATTCAAAATTAGTGATTTATGTCTGAAAATCAACAAAACAATGATGATATACAAAATAATAATGTTAATGATGATAAAATTAACTCAAATATAAATAAACAAGAATTATCTGATAATTCTACTTCTACAAATAATGACAGTGATAAAACTGCCAAAAACTCTTTTGATATTAATTTAATTCAAAGCTCATTAGCCTCAACAATCGATAATTCAGTTAAAACTGCCATTAAAGAATACCGTAGATTTAGACTACGTAAATTTATTTTTCAGGTTATATTTTTCTCTTTAGTCGTGCTTATTGGGTTTGGATTAGTTGCTAGCCCAGAAGGTGGTGTACCTAAAGCAGTTAATATTAGCTCTCCACATACTGCTGTTATATCAATTGATGGAGAAATTTCATCTTCAACCCCTGCTAATGCTGATACGATTATTCATAGCTTAAGAAATGCATTTAAAAATCAGTATAGCACCGCTATTTTATTAAAAATTAATTCTCCAGGTGGCTCTCCTGTTCAGTCTGGAATTGTATATGATGAAATTAAACGATTACGTACTCTTTATCCTAAAAAAATGTTATATGCCGTAGCAGGTGATATATGTGCATCAGGTGCTTACTATATTGCATCATCTGCTGATTTTATTTATGCAGATAAAGCTAGCATGGTTGGTTCAATTGGTGTGCTAATGGACGGTTTCGGATTTAATCGCATAATTGATAAAGTAGGCGTTGACCGCAGACTTTATACAGCTGGTAAAAATAAGGGTATGCTTGACCCATTTTCTCCAGAAAATCCAGAACATAAAGTTTACATTCATGAAATGTTAAATGGCATTCATCAACAGTTTATTACAGCTGTAAAAAATGGTCGTGGTGCTAGATTAAAAGAAACACCTGATACATTTTCTGGCTTAATTTGGAATGGCGATAATGCTGTAAAAAATGGTTTAATTGATGGATTAGCTACTGCAGATATTGTAGCTCGTGATATCATTAAACAAGAAGAAATAGTTGATTATACTGTTCAAGAAGGTTTAGCAGATAGACTAGCTAAACAATTTGGTGCGGCTATATCAAGTAAGATTGATATTAAACTTCATTAAAAAAAAGTAATTGTCATTCCCACGTAGGTGGGAATCCACAGCGTTTATATTTTATGGATACCCGCACCTACACAGGTATACCAAACATAAAATAAATATAAATCTAGTTATTATTTACTCTTTTAGATAATATTAACTCAAAATGAGTTGGGTCATGTGGTTTAAGTAATTGAGAATCACGAGGTAAATACCAATCCCAAAGCCTTGATACCCAAAAACGTAATGCTGCTGCTCTTAACATACTTGGTATAGCATCAGTTTCAGCAGGAGTAAATGCTCGTATCGATTGATAGCTTTGCATAAAGCTATTATATAAATCTAAATTAATCTTACCAAAACTTGGATTAGACCTATCTCGATAAATACACCAATCATTAATAATTACACAAATATCAAATAAAAATGTATCAAATCCAGCAAAATAAAAATCAAATATTCCGCTCAATTTATTTTCATTAAATAAGGCATTATCACAGAATAAATCACAATGACAAGCACCTTGAGGTAATTTTTTGTATATTTCTGAATTATAAAATATATTTTGAAATTCTAGCTCTGATTCTAATTTTTGTTTAATATCTGGCGTAACAAATGGTAATATTGTTGGTATAGTTTCATTCCACCAATCTAAACCTCTTAAATTGGGTTGATTTAAGCTTAATGTATTAATATTAATATTATTTTTATTACTACTAACCTTACTAACCATATGCATTTTTGCAACTTCTAATCCAAGTTCAGATAAATTAGATTGATTAGGCTCTAAAATGCTAGAACCTGCTAATTTTGTTACAATTGTTGCAGGCTTTCCACATAGTATATTTAATATATTTCCCTTATTATCTTTTATAGGATTAGGAACACAAATACCATTACTTGCTAAATTTGCCATTAAATCTAAATAAAATGGAAGCTGCTCTAATGCTAACCTTTCAAAAATAGTTAACACATAAACTGCATTTGTAGTGTGTAAAAAATAGTTTGTATTTTCTATACCTCCACTTATGCCTTCTAATTTTATAAAATCGCCTATATCAGGGCTATATTTGCCTAAAAAAGCATGTAAATCAGTATCACTTACCTGTGTAAAAACTGCCATAGTTGTGTATAAATATCAAAATTAGAATTTAATCAATTGAATTGAAGGGTTACGCTGAGCTTTTTCATCAGTAATTGCACCATTTAAAGGCTTGCTTAAATTATAGCTACCAATTGCACCATTAACTTTGATATCTCTTTGAGAATGGCTGTAATCTTTAGTCTCAGTAATTTGAGTTTTACCATCTTGGTAATTAAATAAAACTTTACTAGCGTTAGAATTAGCGTTTGTGTTATTTGTGTAAGCTGGCGTAGCAGATTTACTGTTTATTTCTTGCACATTAATTTCTGGTGCTTGTTGTGCTTGTGCTATTGATATAACACCAAAAACTAAACTAGATAGTATAATTACACTAGATTTTAATATTTTTTGAATAGTCATGATAATCTCCTGTTATTCTGTGATTAGCTGATTTAACTTATTTTCATACCTGCAACTGCACCTAAACTAGGCTCAATTAAGTGTAGACTATTATCATCTCCTGCTGCTAAAACCATACCTTCAGAAATGCCAAATTTCATCTTGCGAGGTGCTAAGTTAGCAACTACAACTGTAAATTTCCCGATAATATCTTGTGGACTATAGGCATGTTTTATACCAGAAAATACATTACGGTAACTTTCTTCACCTAAATCTAATGTAAGTTGTAATAGTTTTTTTGAACCCTCAACTTCTTTTGCATCGATAATTTTTGCTACTCTTAAATCAATTTTAGCAAAATCATCTATGCTAATGTATTCATTTTGCTCATCATCTTCATCTTTTGTAGAATTATTAGTTTGATTAGCTTCATTAGCATTAGCTTTTGTGGCAACCGTATTATTTACTGCCTCTAAATTTTGCCTATTAATTTCAAGTAAATGATTAATTTGAGACATTTCTATTCTTTGCATTAAATGTGCGTATACGTTTATTTTATGGTTACTAGCAAATGGCGTATTAACATCATGCCATGACATACTAGCCACATTTAAGAATTTTTCTACACTACCTACCAAGTTTGGCAATATTGGTTTTAAATATATACTAATAATTCTAAAGCATTCTAAAATCAAACTACATACTTTTTGTAAATTCTCAGTATCATTTTGTTTAGCCATTGCCCAAGGCTTTTGCTCATCAACAAATGCATTTACTAAATCAGTTAATTCCATGATTTGTCTAATTGCTTTGTTGTATTCACGTCCTTCATAGTAATCATGAATAATTTTAGCATTATTTCGCACTTGTTCTAGTAAACTATGATTAAATAATTTATCTGTTAAAATGCCATCAAAATGTTTTTGAATAAATCCACTTGCTCTACTTGCAATATTTACATATTTACCAACTAAATCGCTATTTACACGATTTACAAAGTCTTCTAAATTTAAATCAATATCTTCAAGGCTAGCATTTAATTTTGCCGCAAAATAATAACGTAAATACTCTGCATTTAATCCAGAACTTAAGTAACTTCTAGCACTGATAAATGTACCACGGGATTTACTCATTTTCTGCCCATCTACAGTTAAAAATCCGTGAGCAAATACATTTGTTGGTGTGCGAAATCCTGAAAATTTTAACATCGCTGGCCAAAATAGAGTATGAAAATATAAAATATCTTTACCCACAAAATGATACTGTTCTGCTTTTGAATCAATCTTTACCCAGTCTTCAAAATTAATACCTTGTTTAGCACATAAATTTTTAAAACTTGCATAGTAACCTACAGGAGCATCTAGCCATACATAAAAGTACTTATCTTCTGTATTTGGAATGCGAAAACCAAAGTAAGGAGCATCTCTTGAAATATCCCAATCTGACAATTCGCCATCAACTAACCATTCTTTTAGTTTATTAATCGCTTCGGTTTGTTTTAAATTGCTAACCCATGAATTTAAAAACTCAACACAGCGTTTATCTGATAGCTTAAAGAAATAATGTGTAGAATTTTTTAGAACAGGTGTTGTACCTGATACTACAGAATACGGATTTTTTAATTCTGTTGGTAAATATGCCGCACCACAAACCTCGCAGTTATCTCCATACTGGTCTTTTGCACTACATTTAGGACATTCGCCTTTGATAAATCTATCAGGTAAAAACATATTTTTTACTGAATCGTAAGCTTGCTCTATCACTTTTTCTTCAATAAAGCCATTTGTATGTAGATTATTGTAAATTAATTGAGATAATTCCTCATTTTCTGGTGCATGTGTTGAGTAATAATTATCAAATGAAATGCTAAAATCATCAAAATCTTGTTTATGCTCTTTCCACACTTTTGCAATTAACTGTTCAGGAGTTATGCCTTCTTTTTCTGCTCTAAGCATAATTGGCGTACCATGAGTGTCGTCAGCACCAACATAATATACTTCATGATTTTGCATACGCAAAAATCTAACCCATATATCTGTTTGAATATATTCAACTAAATGACCAATATGTATATTACCATTAGCATAAGGGAGTGCGGAAGTAACCAGAATTTGACGTTTTGACA
>JBJOQB010000015.1:0-8650 GCA_046050125.1 Pseudomonadota bacterium | reverse complement strand
TACCTAAATCAAAGATAAATTTGCCATTCCAAGATTTAAAATTTTCTCGCCATGTTTTTTAAAGCTAATTCTAGCTAAGGCATTTTCTCCGCTACCTTCAATCGATTTGATAGTACCTTCTCCAAATTTGGTACTAAAAACCTTGCTTCCTATTCTAAATTCTTTATCATCTTGAATAACTTTGGTATGTTTGACTGCTATCTTTTGTGCCTCTGCGTTTGCTTCAGCTGCTTCTTTTTTGTATATCTGTTCTGTTTTGTTGCGATTTAACCAGTTTGGCATATCTTCTTTATATTTATAAGAAGATGATTTGTTATAGCTATCATAACGATTGCTATTATTACCATTATTTGCAAAACTAAACACATCATCATCACTACGGCTGTATTCTCCGTTAGAATTATCCTCACGATAACTTGATGATTTTTTGAATGGCTTTGGGCTTAGCCATTTTATATTTTCTTCTGGTAATTCTTCTAAAAAGCGTGATGGACGATTAAATGACGTTTTACCGTATAACATACGAGCTTGAGCAGAACTGATATATAAATTTTGCCTTGCCCTAGTGATTGCAACGTACATAAGGCGACGCTCTTCTTCAATATCATCTTCTGTACATGCATTGTTTTCATTCGGGAATATGCCCTCTTCTACACCTGTAATAAACACATTTTTGAATTCTAAGCCTTTAGATGCATGAATAGTCATAAGTTGCACGCCTTGCTGACCATTATTATTATCCCCACCACTTTCTAAACTTGTATAAGATAGAAATAAACGTAATGGCGAGATATTTGGTGGTAAATGCTCTAGCTCTAATTCTTTTAAATCTAGCATTTGTAATGCACTGGTATCATGAGGGATTTTTTCTTCTTGATAAAAATTATGTGCAGCACTAATCAATTCTTTTAAGTTATTAATGCGGTCTTCATTATCTTTATCTTGTTCATAATGATTAAGCAATCCGCTGGCTTGAAGCATGTACTCAATTGTATCAGCTAAATTTAGATGTTGAGCTTCAAATTTCATTTTTTGAATTAGCTCGATAAACTGCTCGACATTTATTTTGGCTTTGCCTGCTAAATGACTAGATGCTTCATATAAGCTTAAATCTAAATTACTGGCAATTTCTTGTATTTGTTCTAATGTTTTAGCACCAATGCCACGAGTAGGAAAGTTGATTACTCGTAAAAATGCAATGTTTTGGGTAAGATTATCAATAAGTTGTAGGTAAGCAATCGCATGTTTAATTTCAGCACGCTCGAAAAAGCGTAAACCACCATATACTTTATAGGGAATATGTTGTTTAAATAAAATATGCTCAAATGCCCTTGATTGAGCATTACTACGATAAAGTATGGCAATTTCTTGCGGTTTATCGCCATTATCAATATGTTTAACAATGCTGTTTGCAACCCATGATGCTTCAAGGTTGTCGTCCATGCCACTGTATAATTTTATTTTCTCGCCATCGCCACTTGTGGTAAATAAATTTTTGCCTAACCTTTGTCCATTATTATCAATTAATGCATTTGCACATTTTAAGATATTTCCTTGTGAGCGGTAGTTTTGCTCTAGTTTTATGATATTTTCGATTTGGAATTCTCGCTCAAAATCTTGCATATTTTTAACTCTAGCACCTCTAAAGGAGTAAATGCTTTGGTCATCATCTCCAACAGCAAAATATATGCTTTCTTCATTATAGAAACGCTTAAGCCATGCATATTGTAAAGAATTGGTATCCTGAAATTCATCAATTAATACGTATTTAAAACGTTGTTGATAATGATGCATAATTGCATGGTTATTCGTGAATAATTCATCGCATCTAAGTAGTAATTCCGCAAAATCAACTACGCCATTTTTCTGGCATGATTCTTCATATTGTTTATATAATTGAATAAGTTTTCCGCCAAATCTATCCTTATTAATGCTAACTTGATGGCTACGTTCGCCACGTTCTTTAGCTTGATTAATAAAGTTAATTAGCAATTTTGGGTCAAGGCTATTTTCGTCAATATTTTGCTCTTTAAGCATTTTTTTGATAAAAGAAGCTTGGTCTTGCATATCCATAATTTGAAAATCATGCGGTAATTTAGCATCATTTGCATGTAAACGTAGCAGGCGGTGGCATAAACCATGAAATGTCCCAATAAACATGTGGCGTATATTAAAATTTACCATATGTGAAAGGCGTTCTTGCATTTCTTTTGCTGCTTTATTCGTAAATGTTACAGCTAAAATTGAGTAAGGTGATGCCATGCCTTGATTAAGCAACCAAGCAATTCTAGTTGTTAAAACCTTAGTTTTTCCACTGCCTGCACCTGCTAGAATGAGGGCATGTTTATCTAGTAGTGTTACGGCTTGGTGTTGTTGGGTGTTTAGATTATCAAGGATATTCATAGCTTGCTTTGTGCTAAATTTGTAGTTTGTGGCAAGCTCATTATAACATAGTCGTTATAGCTAAATGATAATTTTTCGTCATATTTGTTGCACTTAAACTTGCTTCTAGCCTTACCATTTGCAATATCTATGTTACAATTTTTGCACGTTGACTTTATGCCAAACAATTTTGATTTAGCTAGCGGGCTATAATATTATGCTTTATGCTTCAAAGTATTTTCTCTCTTCCCCTGTTGGTATTATTCCATTTGCATTCGGTTTTGCTAAGCTTTGGTAATATATATCTGGTGAAGGTGGTAATTGTATCTCCCCTCCTTTAGATAACGCCCCCATTGTTGGCGAAGCAAAAGAATTGCCTAGAATCGATGGTGTTGGAATTGGGTTGGGTGTAGTATTTTGTTTTCTTAATCCAGCATTACCATGCGAAACTTGTCCATATCCTATATTTGATTGAAATTCGCCAAATTCTTGCTGTTTTGGTTTTTCTTTTCTGCGTTGCTCTGCATCAAATAAGTCCCATGATTGCAGTGCATTTGCATTTATTATATCTGCGTGTTCAGGTTGAATCGGTGAGGGAGTTTCTTCTCGTATTAATGTTTTAGCTACAGGATTTTCAGGTCTGTAAGGGCGAGGTATTGGGCGAAAAATTGGTGTTTTGCTATTTTTTTCTAGCATTTCTTGTACGGGAGTTTTTCCTAAAGGTGGGCTTTGAACTCTACCTGTATTTATTGGTATTTGCGAAGATGGTGGGGCATAGCCATTTTCTCCATTTAGATTTGGAATGGGGTTATATAATCCTGTAAACCCATTTATACTATCATTTCCTCTAAATGCTCCGCTTTGCATCATTTGTTGATAATGATTGTTTAATGAGTTATCTATTCCTATTCCATCATTAACAGGTGTTTGTAGATTGCTATGATAATCATGTACATGACTGTTAGTGCCGAAACCAATATTACCACGATTTGTATTTAATTCCGCACCGTTGTGGGATTGTGCTGGCAACATTGGCGGTGGCAAATGTAGTTGGGTAGGCGTTAGTGGCTGCGATTGATGAATAGGAGATGTCATCATAGGCATAATAGTATTGTTATGTGGGGGAGGATATAAAGTAGTAGCAGGATTATACCCATATCCATTGTAATTATACCCATTCACAAAATTTGGTGGAGATGGTGGAGAATAAAACGGCTGTTGATATTGCTCAATTAAATTAGCGTATGCTTTAGCTCCTGCATACTTACGAGCCGATATTCCACCTGCTAATGTTCCAAATAAACCACCGCCAATAATACCTAAAACAGCACTTGAAGCTGTAGGTATACCCATTCCCATACCAAACAAACCAAAATCAATTGTAGCTCCAACAGCTAAACCAGCTGTAGCTCCAACAGTTGCTCCAATTGTTCCACCAATAACACTACCATAAAATGTAGCCTTATTTTTTCTGCTGCTAATTTCTTTTTGGTCAAATTCATTAACCGCTTGGCTTAGCGTTGTTAATATTTGATTTCTATCCAAATTTTGATTGCTTTTATCCGCAGTTAATGATTTTAAATAAAAAGATAATTGAGGATTAATCGTCATTGCTTTGCATAAACCTTTGTGTTTATTTAACAATGCATTTAATTTAGTATGTTTTAAGGCATGAGAATTTTTAGCAAAATAACTTGTAATATAATGGCTGTAGCTGGTATTGCTGATGTTAATATCAGGTTTATTATGCTTATCATTATGTTTTATAGAATAGGCAACTTGTTTTAAAACCTTGCTTCCGCTATATGAGTTTTCGATACTACGCAAAATGCTTTGCATATTTTCCATGGTTTCTGGATTACCTGCATATATATTAGAGCAGTTACTGTGAGCAATAGAATCAGTAAGCCTAGCTAAACTGCTTTGCTTTGCATTGTCTAGCTCAAGTTGTTTGCTAGATGAGCTGGTAAACATAGACTTGAAAAATGAAACTTTTGCCATTTCTGCACCTTAAATATTCTGAAAAATAAATTTAAATACATGCTTAAAACATCACAGTATTTTAGAATAAATAAGTGTATAAATCAATATAATAAATTATTATTTTTTAATTTGTACATCATTTGATACATTATAGTAAATTAATAATAATTTGCTACATAGGGTTTTTGCTTATTTTGACTATATATATAAATAAAAATGCATGATAACTTTCTTCGTATTTAAATGTGTATAAATGCAATTAAAGATGATAATATAGAAGATATAAAAAACTCTTAGCTCAACAGTTATGGCTGACGCAAAAAATAAAAATACCCAAGCACAAATATATATGGACCCATTTACAGATTATGGATTCAAAAAGCTTTTTGGAGAAGAAGATAGCAAAGTATATTTAATAGATTTTTTAAACAGCATATTTAGCGGATTTATTCCACATATCAGCGAATTAACTTATAGTAAAAATGAACATTTAGGCAATAAACAGATTGATAGAAACGCTGTTTTTGATTTGTACTGCAAAAGCCCAGATGGAAATAGCTTTATTATTGAATTACAAAAAATAAAACAAGATTACTTTAAGCAAAGAAGTTTATTTTATAGTACATTTGCATTACAAGAACAAGCTAAAAAAGGAAAGTGGGATTTTAACTTAAAGCCTATATATTGCATTGGAATTTTGAATTTTAATTTAGATAATAATGATAAAAAGTATATAACAAAAGCCAAAATACTAGATATTGAAACGCATCAAACAGTAATAGAAGAGTTAAATTTCGCATTTATAGAGTGTCAAAAATTTACTAAAAATATTTCTGCAAATAGCTCAAAGCAAGATAAATGGCTTTATGTACTATCTCATTTATCTACTTTGCAGGATATGCCAAAAGAACTAAGTGATAAATTATTTGAAGAGTTTTTTGCGAAAGCGAATATATTAAAATTATCGAGTAAGGAAAGAGCTAAGTATAACGCTAGTATTACTTATTACCGAGATTTATATAATATTGAAGCACAAAACTTTGCTAAGGGCATGGAAAAAGGTATGGAAAAAGGCATTGAGAAAGGCATTGAGAAAGGTAAACTTGAGGTAGTAAAAAATCTGAAAAAATCAGGAGTTTTAACTTTAGAGCAAATAGAACAGGCATCTGGTTTGACTGCTGATGAAGTTAAGAATATAAATTAGAATATATAAATATAAAAGATAATAAAAAAACGCATCAGGGTATGCCTAATGCGTCTTTGTTCATACAATCTCTATAACCTAAACATCGCTTGTCATTTATCTTCAATCAAATCATCTTCTTAGCCATCTTCATCAAAATTGCATTCACTTGTAACAATCTACATCTTCAACATCGACCTTCATTCTTCATTGCAATTTTATCATTCTTAACCAAAATCACTATGACAAGCAACCAACTAATCATTTATTCAAGCATTCAAACTATCTAAACATATTAAACATATCGACATTCAAACACTCGTCTACAAGTCTAGTTTAACAACAATCCACCTACTATGAGACTTGTTCTTGCATCTCACCCTCTGCTACCATTTGTAGGCTTTGGGTTTGGCTAAATTTCTTAGCCGCTATATGATGATGATTTTTGATAATATCCTTATGGCTTACAATTTGTCTATCTATCTTTCTAGTAGCTTCCTCAATTGCTGCATACATGTTTTCATTATCACTTTTTGCACAAATGTTTTTATTTCTTAGGTGTATATTAATCTCCGCGTGATGCTGTTCAGCCCTACTTTTACTTTTAGTCGTGGATAGGGTTACCATACAATCTATTAATCCAGAAAAATGTCTTAACAATCTAGCAATTTTCTCTTGAATTCTTGCATGTAATGCAGGTGTTAATTCAAAGTGTCGAGCTACTATTCTTACTTCCATAAACAATCTCCAAAAAGAACGGTGATGAAATAACTAGTTTTGAGCTTAGAAACAACTGTTTTGGTTTATGTTTTTAAACTATAAAACTAGAAACGACTATGATTTGATAAGTTTAATCATAAGCCATTTGAAGCTTAATTATTATTTATGACATTAGTTTGAGATTACCTCCTAGGTATTAATTAATAATCTTAATCAAAATAAAGAGCGTGTTTGTCTTTTGAGTAAATGTAATTAGCTGCAGACTATTTACAGTAATGGTTTATCTAATACAATACTTAATATCCGATATTAATATTTACTTATAATATAGCTAAACAATAATTAGCGAATTTTTGCCTACTTAATAAAGTACTACTAAAGCCTTTGTATACCTTTAATGTAAAAAACACAATCTACAATATAATCACTAATCAATCATCATCAATGTAACTATGCGGTATAACTTTAGTTTGGCTATCTGCTAATTATTCATGGTCATGTGCCATGTACAAAAAAGCTAGTGCTTATATTTTTAGTGTAGTAGAAATTTTGATTAAAGCAAGTAAAAAAACGTATTGACAATTTAATTTTATGTGTATGTAGCTTATTTGATACTTTTATATGAAATTTTTGAGAGAGTTATCTATCAAAAACAAATATCATTCCCACGTAGGTGGGAGTCCATAGGATTTTATGCTCTGGATACCTGCCTACGCAGGTATGACTAAATATTTAGTTGCTATAAATTTAAGTTTATGCAAACTTATTATTAATAACAACTTCGTTTAAAGCAAGTTGTCCACCACGTTGCCAAGCTTCTTTAGTTGCTTTTCCAATTGCTACGAACATAGCAATCACATGGTCATCAGGAAGATTAATCAGTTTTGCTACTTGCTCAAAGTCGAAACCGTCCATAGGACATGAATCATATCCAAGTGCTTTAGCGGTTAGCATTAGTGTTTGGGCTGCCATTCCGCATGACCTCATTGCTTCATCTCTTTGTACTTGGTCTTTGCCTCGGTAGTAGCTATCAATTGCTGGTAGTAAAAAGTCTTGTGTTTCTTGTGGTGCATTACGCCAGTACCTTTGTGGTTGTTTTTCCCATGCTTTTAAATCAGCACATAGGATAACAAATAATGATGAATCAGTTACTTGTACTTGATTCCATGACACATCACGGATTTGTTGCCTTAAATTAGCATCGCTTACTACAACATATCTCCAGTTTTGAATATTAAAAGCAGTTGGAGAAAGTACTGCTAAAGATAAAACTTGGTTGATTTCTTCTTGAGTCATTTTGTGTTCTGCATCGAAATGTTTAACAGAACGGCGTGAGCTGATTGCGTCTAGTGTGTTCATGGTTTTTTGCCCTAAATGAAGGATATTTATCTAAAGTAATATATTAGTATATCGTATTAGTTTAGATATTAAGCAATTTTGTGTATGTGGTTTAGTTCAATTGAGGGATTGCCTGCTAATAATCCACGAACGCTTATGTCTTCATCTATATCTTCCCAATAAATACCCTCTCCAATTCCTAGCAATTGGTAGTTGTTCCTTTGCTCTTGAGTTGCATTCATAAGTCGAGGAAACCAAACAATAGGAACTGCAATAATTCTGCCGTCATATAGATATACCTTTAATTCTTCATTATCACATGTAACCTTTTGGGCAATAGGTTCTGTTTTAAGCACCAAAGAATTCATTCCAAGCTCCTAGAAATTTATCGGCATGTTCATTTACTAAACTATTTAATTTTGATAATTCTACAGAAGAAAATCCATGACTATTAGCTATTGATATAGGCAATAACCAAAATTTTGCAATGCAATTATCTTTTTGTATGTGTATGTGTGCTGGCTCTCCGCTTTCATTTGAATAAAAGAAAAAACGATATGAGCCAATTCTTAATATTGTTGGCATATTTTTATATTAACATGTAGTGTTTATAATTATATAGCTATTTTATCTCAGTTATTTCATAGCCTATATTTTGAGCTTCTTCTATAAATTTTGGAATATTACCTACACCCCACTGATTTGAAATAGCAAATTTATCCCCATTTTTACAAGTAACTATATTAGTATCTTCTATAAAATGTCTTAAATGCCCTTTTTGTTCATATGTTTTTTTAGCATCTGATAGTTCCATAAAAAGATTTTTATCAGTAAATGTTTTTGTCAAATCATCAAGAGATAAAGGATTATTATTCCCCACAAAATATTGAATAACTGCTAAAACTAAATACCTTTTATTATAAATAATTCCATTAAACTTATATTTTGTATAATCTTTATTAGACTTTGCCTCTCGTTTTTCTTCCATTTTTTCTTGGATTTTTGTTTGATAATCTTTAGTTTCAGGCAATGGGATAATTGGTT
>JBJOQB010000014.1:0-7120 GCA_046050125.1 Pseudomonadota bacterium | reverse complement strand
GTTTTAGCAATAAATTTTGCTTGAGCATCAGTATTTTGTACTGTTGTTTTCCACGCTTGTAACATTGCAGGGTCATTTACGTTAACTTTTCCTGTTTCACTGTTTAAATACTTTCCACCAGCATATGATTGAAGAAAGCTTTTTAATGCTTGTTCTTTTTGTGCATCTGTTGTGCCTAAATGTAATTTTTCATGCATATATGAAGATATTTTTTTGGCTAATGTATCTGAGTACATATCTTCTATAAATAATCTATCCTTAGCAAACCCTGTAACATTTGTATTGGTATACATATGTCGTGTGCCTTGCCTTAGATAATTAAATAAGTTATCTATATTTTCTGGATTTGTAATAGTTGGTTTATCGCTTTTTATGGCATTTTCATCTGTTACATCGTAATTTTTTGATTTTTCTTCTGCTTTATTTATTGCTCGAGCAACTTGGATTTTTTCTTCTAAACTATCAGCTATGCCTTCACTTCTTCTTTCTCTTTGTTTAAATCTAACCATGCCACGCATTGAGCCATACTTGGTTTTATTTGTGTGATTATCTTGTGTATGATGGTCAAGTTGGTATAGTTTTCTTGCTAGTGGCGTTACAGCTGGCAAAATGATATTTGCTTTATCTGCAAGTCTTGCTAAACCTTTTACTGGATAAGCTAAACCAAATAAATGGCGTTCCCCCATTTCTCGAGCTGCCCACACTGTTGATTGTGCTGTATTAATTACGCTATCTTTAGCAAAATGTAACATTTCAGGAGTTCTAGCAATTGATTTAGTTGCTATATCTGCAGTAATTACACCTGTTTTTGCAATTCCATAAGCAATTACATTTCCTGTTTTTGCAATTCCTTTACCTACATCTTTTGATGCATTTAGTGCAATTGTTTTTGCACGATTATCATCTGCTTCTGCTTCTAATTCTCCTTCACTTTCTGCGTTAGATTTTTTGCTAAACAATTCATCAATTTTAGTATTAGCTTTATCAAATGTATCATCTACAAACTGCCCTGCTTTCTTCATTCCACTTTGTACATGTAAATTAGCATTTGTAGCCTGTAATTGAGTATGTAATCCTGCTCTGTTTAAACTTCCCCAGTGCTGTAGGTTTGGTAGGTTATCTGATACATCTTTAGCTGATACATTTCTTAAATGTGTGCCAATTAATTCATCAATTTTTCGCATATATGTATCTAAGGCAATTTTAAAATTCTTAGAATTATTATTGCCATATAATTGAGATACGATGTCTTTTATTTCTTCTTTTTCAGAATTTTGAATCGCTTTATTAATATATGCAATATTACTTTGATGTAATTGCTCTGCTTTTAGTGGATTAACGGCATATTTATTACTATCTATATCATTTGGATTAATGCTTTTTAAGCCTATATATAATTCTTGTGGAATATCTTTAGTATTTTTTATACTTGATAATATATTTAGATTTTCTTGAAACTGAGATAATTCTTTAGTAAATACATCTCCTGCTAATTTAGGGCGATATAATTCTGCTTGATTTTGAATTTTAGCGAGCTTATCTAAGCATAAATTAGCACTTTTATTAATCAAAGTAATTTGTCTTTTAATATCTGTTTCAAAAGCTAAATTATTACGATAATCTTTTAAGCTATGTGAATTATCATTACTTTTATTATTGTTATGATTGTCTATTATATTATCTAATTTGTTGATATGAGCTTGTAAATCAGCAATTGTAGATTTTACGCTAGTTTGAATGCTTAAGTTTTGTTTGGTCTCAAGTGCTTCAATTTTTGATTGGCTTGTTTCATCTAAATCATTAATAAATGGGTCTTGTTTGAATTTGTTCTGTAATGTTTCTGATAATCTTTCCATTTGTTGTTGAATTACGAGCGTTTGCTTTGAAACATCACTACTATGCGTCCAACTTAACATATGCAATTGTTGAGCTGAATCTAAAAACCTTGTTTGCTTGTTAATATCTCGAGCATTATAGTACTTATCTTTACCACTAATTAATCCGTAGCTTAAGCTAACTCCTTTGGTAATAACATCAATTGGCATTAATCCTTTGTTAATTATATGATTACTTCTCGGTAGAGTTGCTCCTTCTTTTTTAACATCAACACCAGCATATTGCAAGGTATCACGCAAGCTACGCATCGAATCATGGTATATATGTTTATAATTAGATTGCAAAATAGTAGCATACAAAGGCGTGGTATTATCTATAAATTCCTGATTAATTTTTTTAGCTACATCTGTTTCCATGAATGATGATTTTAGGCTATTAATTTCATGGGTGGATTTATCATTATCATAACTAAGATATAATTTTCGATTTTCTAATAATTCAAGAGCATCTTTTTTAAATCCTGCACTATATTCTGTATGTTGAATATTAGGAGCAAACTCTGGATATTGTTCAACTAAACTAGCAAAATTTGTTTTATCATCTTTATTATCTGTAATAATAATTTTAGTTAAATCACTAATGAATTCTTGAAAGGCTATTGCTTTATCTAATTGGCTAGTTTTATGAGATGTGATTAAGTCAAATGTAGTATCTATATCTTTTTTTGCTTCTTGATATTTATTAAAATGCTGTTCTAGTTCAGGATTAGTATTGTGCAAATAACCTGCAAAAGCTTTATTTAAATCATCAATATGTTGTTTTTTAAATTTTTGTTCATCACTTACACAGCTATCTACATGCGATTTATATTGTTTATATTCTTCTTTACGAGTTTTTATTCCCCGTGCATTTGCTTTAATAGTGCTACAAACCTTATCTGTAATTGAATCATGGCTTGCTTTTGCAACAATTGTAGTTTGCTTAAAATCAGAGTGAGTTTTTCCCTGACTTAGTTTTGATTTATCTTGTTCAAATTTGCTTTGTTCCCCATCTATTCTTTTATCATAGCTGGGAGAAACGCCTTCTGCAGCTGCTAAATGAAGCTTACTGATTTTTGCTGTTGGAGTAAAAGCTGCTTTGAAATTTTTAGTTGTGGTTTTTATAGGTGGAAATTCTGAAACTGATTTTATGGCAGTTTGAGTAAAACTTCTAAATTTATCTTTCATAATTTCCTCTGTACAGTAGAATAATTGCTTATTTTTATTAAATATATGTTAATGTAGTATGTATATATAATAAACTATGGTTTACCCTAATAAGATTAAATTAGCTTAGCCTATATAAATATATTAGTTTATTTTATTTAAATTTCATAATTTTTGTGATATAACAGCTAAATAAAGTAAATAAATCTTGTAAAATTATAAAAGATAACAAATCTTAAAATATATAATAGTAAGGAGATAGTATTGAATACAGCTACAAAAAATATCTTAGTCATAAATGGACCTAACCTAAATTTATTAGGTACTCGAGAACCGCATATATACGGTAGTGAAACATTAGAAGATGTACATGACAAAATGCAACATAAGCATGCAAATTATAATATTCAGTTTATGCAAAGCAATCATGAGGGTGTACTAATTGATAATATACATAATGCCGTGAAATCTAATATTGATTGGATAATTATTAATCCTGCAGCATTTACGCATACGAGCATTGCTTTACGTGATGCTTTACTTGCGGTTAAAATTCCATTTATTGAAGTGCATTTGTCGAATGTTTACCAACGAGAAGCTTTTAGGCATAAATCTTATTTTTCAGATATTGCTAAAGGTGTAATGTGTGGTTTTGGGACGCATGGCTATTTAATGGCTTTGGATTATATAGCAAATTTGGATAAATAATTGTGTAAATGATTGGCGAAGATTAGGATTATATAAAAATATAACCCTAATTTTTAATTTATTGAAATGATTTATTAATAATTATTTCTTCAAATTATAGAAAGCACCTAAATTTGGATAGTAAGCAATTTCGCCTAAATCTTCTTCAATTCTTAGTAATTGATTGTATTTAGCAATACGGTCAGAGCGAGACATAGAACCTGTTTTAATTTGTCCAGCATTGAAACCAACTGCGATATCTGCAATTGTTGAATCTTCAGTTTCGCCAGAACGATGAGATATAACAGCAGTATATCCAGCACGTTTAGCCATTTCAATTGCCGCAAATGTTTCGCTTAATGTACCAATTTGGTTGATTTTAATAAGAATTGAGTTAGCAATTTTCTTATCAATACCTTCACGTAAAATTTTAGCATTAGTTACGAACAAATCATCGCCTACTAACTGGATATTTTGTCCTAATTTTTGTGTTAGAATGCTCCAGCCTTCCCAATCATTTTCTGCCATACCATCTTCAATAGAAATAATTGGGAATTTTTCGCATAAAGTTGCTAAATAGTCAGTAAATTCAGCATTACTTAAGCTTAAACCTTCGCCTGCTAAATTATATTTACCATTTTTGTAGAATTCGCTAGAAGCACAATCTAAAGCTAATACGATATCTTCGCCTAAACGATAGCCTGCCTTATCCACAGCTTGTGCAATTACGTTTAAACACTCTTCATTACTTTTGAAATTTGGTGCAAATCCACCTTCATCGCCAACTGCTGTACTCATGCCTGCATCGTGTAAAATGCCTTTTAAGCTTTGGAATATTTCAGCACCTGCTTGAATAGCACGTTTAAAGCTATCAAATTTTACAGGCATAATCATGAATTCTTGAATATCAAGGCTGTTATTAGCATGAGCTCCACCATTTACGATATTCATCATTGGTACAGGCATTTGAACTGCGTTTGTACCACCGAAATAGCGATATAATGGCAATTGTGATTCTTGAGATGCAGCTTTTGCTACTGCCATAGAAACAGCTAACATTGCATTTGCACCAATACGTGCTTTATTTTCTGTGCCGTCTAATTCAATTAATGTTTTATCGAGGAAACTTTGCTCGTGAGCATCTAAACCTAAAATAGCTTCGCTGATTTGGTTGTTGATATGGTCAACTGCTTTTAAAACACCTTTTCCGCCAAATCTTGATTTATCGCCATCACGTAACTCAATTGCTTCACGTGAGCCTGTTGATGCACCTGATGGAACACTAGCACGACCGATTACACCGCTTTCTAGTAATACGTCACATTCAACGGTTGGGTTACCTCTTGAATCAATAATTTCACGTCCGATAATGTCTATAATTGCACTCATTTTTTCTCCTTGTTAAGATTGAGTTTGTTGAATATTTTCAAAGAATTGTTTATAAGGTTGCATAATATCTGAATTAAAATCAAAGCAATTTCTTTCTATATTTTCATTTAATCGACTAGATAAAAAGTTATTTTCTTTGCCACTAGATTTACTAAATGCAGAGAAATAAGTATGTAAAACAGATTTATCTATTTTATGTGTAGTTGGTTTGGTATGAAGTTTATTAACCTTATTAATATAATCTTTTGCTAAAAATAATATTTTTTGATGTTGAATTTCATTATTTTGAGGAATAAGATTAAGGCATAAAGTTTCTAGTTCTTCTTTTCTATTACTTATGCATTTGTATGGTGTAGTTATAAAAGATATTTTTGTATTATTTTTATTATTACTATGTACTTTAAAAGGCTGAAAAGGAGGATTTTGGCATACATAATCTATACTTTGAAATATGGAGATAGCTTTTTCTAAATTACCATCATTATCGTAATCCATTTGTATAATTAAATGTTCTAAATCTTCAAAATTATCATTTGCTTTAAAAATATTTTTTAAACTAGTAATTAAATTGCCATTTTTATCTTTTTCTTGTTTAGTTTGTAAAGTTTCTTTGCCATTAAAATGAATGATCTGAATATCAGATATATTTATATATTCTAAATATTTTTCAAAAAATGCTTTATCATCAATTCCCTCAACTAATAATAGTTTATTTTTTTCTATTGAGATATTACTCATTATCTAACCTCTAAATCAGATGATAATGCATCATCAATACTTTCTTTATCAAAATGATATGCTTTCATATCTTCATCTTTTTTGCTTAATCTGATATAACCAAAATCAATATCTTCATCGAAATTTTGAATTACATCATTAGCGTATTTTAATAATTCATAACTATGAGTTGTACAGATAATTTGGCAATTAAATTCTAAGCTAGCTTTTACAATAAAATCCCAAACTTTAGCTAGCATGCTCCAGTGTAAGCCATTTTCAAATTCATCGATTAAAACTATGCCATTTCGACTTGTTGCAATAGCAACTGCAAGATTAAACAACCTCAGCAAACCCTCTCCACTTAAATTTGCAGGTAATCTTACTTCTTTATTGCTATAGTCTATATATAAATTATCTTCAATTGGGTTTACTTGAATTATATTAGGTTCTATAATTTGCATACACTCAATAATTTGATGTTCTTTTTTTTGTTTAAAAATTTCGCTAAATTGCTTAATTGCTTTTGTATATTCTTTTAATTGATTAGTAGATAAAAAGTATATTAATTCAGGATTATATGGTTTGCTAATATATGTATATTTAGGTTCATATTTAGCATCTGTAGTATAAAATACCCTTTCTTCACCTTCATTATTTGTAAAAGAATATTTTTCTTTTGAAATTTCAACGCTTTTATGATTTTTATTACTGTTATGTAGTGAGTATTTTCCATGAAATGAAATACAATCATATGTATTTAAATTATAAAAATAATCTTCTAAATCATATATATATTCATCAATATTTGAATAGAAAAATGAATCAATTGCACTTAATACAGAAGTTTTACCACAATTATTTTTACCACCAATAATTGTAATTTTATTAAGTTTATCAATTTTTAGGTGTTTAATACCTTTAAAATTGTTAATTTCAATACTGTTTAACATAGCTTTTGCCTAATAATTACTTAATGATTTTAATATTTCCAGCCAATTTGAAAAATGTTTACACTCTTGTTTAATTTTTTCTAAACCAATGTTTTTAGCGATTGTTGTAATATGTAAAGTTTTACTATATTCAGGAATAAAATGCTCTATTCTTTTGGCAGGAGCTGTTGCATCGCCATTATTTATATGTTCTGGAGTTAAAGATTTCAATATATCATCTACATCTTGTTTTAAAGATTTGATTTTATAATCCTGAAAATTAGCAATTAAATGAAATTTATCTAAATTACTAAATAACAAGGTTTCTATTTCATAAGGTTGAATATATGGAAT
>JBJOQB010000013.1:0-5924 GCA_046050125.1 Pseudomonadota bacterium | reverse complement strand
CAAATAAATTTATATAAAAATTAACAATTAATCTTTATTAAAGCCAATTTTAACTTAGTCAATAAAGTAATTATGGATAATAAAAATTTCTTTGAAGTAGTATTACACTCTAATTTAAGGTAGAATATACCCTTAAAATTCATTTTATTTACTAAATATAGTTAAGAAATACGTATTGTATTCTATATTTAGTTTATATTCTAATTTATCCTAAAACTCATCGGGGTCAATATGTCTTTTTCTTTATCTGTACTTCGTCGTAATGGCGAAGTAACTGCGTTCGATGACACAAAAATCAAAGTTGCTATACATAAAGCATTTATCGCTAGCGAAGGGCAACAATCTGCTCATTCTGAACATGTAATCGATTCTATCGAAAAGCTAACAAATCAAATTGTTATAAGTTTAAATAAACTTCACCCACATGGTGGAAGTGTTAATATTGAAGATATACAAGATAATGTAGAAAAATCATTAATGCTAGCAGGGCATCATGCTGTTGCTCGTTTGTATATCCTATATCGTGAGGAAAGGGCGAAGGAAAGACTAAAAACTGTAACTAGCACAACCCCAAAATATAGAGTTAAATATCACGGAGTTTTACAGGATTTAAACTTAGATAATCTCCATACTTTAATCCAAGAAGCTTGTGTTGATTTAAAAGGCGTACAACCTGAAATTATTGTAAAAAATACTCTACGTAATTTATATGATGGTGTACCATTTGAGCAAGTACTTGATAGTGCAGTGTTAGCAACTCGTACATTAATTGAAAAAAATCCTGATTACAGCTTTGTGGCATCTCGTATTTTATTACACGCTTTAAGAGAAGAAGTTTTAGAAACAGAAGTATTCCAGCATGATATGCAAAAATACTATGAAAGCCATTTTAAAACCTTTATTCAAAAAGGTATTGATGCTAAATTACTAGATGAAAAATTACAAAGTTTTGATTTAGATAAAATTTCTAAGGCATTTAATGCAAGCCAAGATTTAAAAATTAATTATTTAGGCTTACAAACCTTATATGACAGATATTTTTTACATATAAAAAATGTGAAAATTGAATTACCACAATGGTTTTTCATGCGTGTTGCTATGGGTTTAGCGTTAAATGAAGCAAATAAAGAAGAAAGAGCAATTGAATTTTACAATCTTCTTTCAAGCTTTGACTTCATGAGTTCAACGCCAACTCTATTTAATAGTGCAACATTACGCTCACAATTATCAAGTTGCTATTTAACTACTATTTCTGATGATTTAGAGGGAATATATGACGCATTAAAAGAAAATGCACTACTCTCAAAATGGGCAGGTGGTTTAGGTAATGATTGGACAAATGTACGTGCATTAGGTTCATGGATTAAAGGTACAAATGGAAAAAGCCAAGGCGTAATACCATTTTTAAAAGTTGCAAATGACACATTAGTTGCTGTAAATCAAGGCGGAAAAAGACTGGGTAGCGGTTGTGCATATTTAGAAACTTGGCATTTAGATATAGAAGAATTTTTAGATTTACGTAAAAATACAGGTGATGACCGCCGTCGTTGCCATGATATGAATACTGCAAATTGGATACCTGATTTATTCATGAAACGTGTTATGAATGGAGAAGAATGGACATTATTCAGCCCAGCAGATACACCACATTTACATGATTTATATGGAAAAGCATTTGAAAAGGCTTATCTAGAATGCGAAAAAAAAGCCCAAGCAGGCGAAATTGAATTATTCAAAAAAGTATCTGCTTTAAATTTATGGCGTAAAATGTTAACCATGTTGTTTGAAACAGGACACCCATGGATTACATTTAAAGACCCGTGTAATATACGCAGTCCACAACAGCATGTTGGAGTTGTGCATAGCAGTAATTTATGTACAGAAATTACTTTAAATACAGGTGTTGATGAAATTGCAGTATGTAATCTTGGTTCCGTAAATTTATCTACACATATTATCAAAAAAGAAGATGGAAGCTGGGGTTTAGATTTAAATAAAATTGAATCTACTGTTACAACAGCTATGCGTATGCTAGATAATGTGATTGATATTAATTTCTATCCTGTAGAAAAAGCACGCAATTCAAATATGAGACATCGCCCTGTTGGTATGGGAATGATGGGCTTTCAAGATTGCTTACATAAAATGGGTATTGCTTACGCTAGCCAAGAAGCTATCGAATTTGCAGATAAAAGTACAGAGGCAGTTTGTTACTATGCATATAAAGCAAGTAATCAATTAGCACAAGAACGTGGTACATACAGCACATATGAAGGTAGCTTATGGAGCAGAGGTTTATTCCCACAAGATACTATAGCATTAGTAGAGCAAGAGCGTGGTGGGTTTGTTGAGGTTAATCGCTCAAATAGTTTAGACTGGACAAGCCTAAGACAAGATGTAGCAAAATATGGTATGCGTAATAGTAACTGCGTTGCAATTGCACCAACAGCTACAATTAGCAATATAATTGGTGTTTCTGCTTCAATTGAGCCAACATATCAAAACTTATATGTTAAATCAAACTTATCTGGCGAATTTACTATTATCAACCAATATCTAGTTAAAGATTTACAAGCATTAGGTATTTGGGACGAAGTAATGATAGCTGATTTAAAATATTTTGATGGCTCATTAGCACCAATAAAACGCATACCACAAAATATCAAACAAATTTATGCTACTGCTTTTGAAGTTGATGCAACATGGTTAGTTGAATGTGCCTCACGTCGCCAAAAATGGATTGACCAAGCACAATCATTAAACATTTATGTAAAAGGTGTTAGCGGTAAAAAGCTAGATGAAATATATAAACTTGCATGGCTACGTTGCCTAAAAACTACTTATTACTTGCGTACTATGGGTGCAACACATGCAGAAAAATCTACTGTGCATACAGGTGCTTTAAACGCTGTTCCAAGTACAACTGATAATCAAAGTAATATGCAAGAAGGTGCTGCTTGTTATCTAAGACCAGGAGATGCTGGATTTGAAGAATGTGAGAGTTGCCAGTAAGTAATATTTATAAAATAGAATAAATCAAAGCAACTATGCATTTTGTATTGTTGCTTTTTTATTGCAATAAATATATTAGAATTGAGAAAATACTAAACAAAAAACCCCAAACTTAATTAATCATAAGAATGGGGTTTTATTTAGATGATTTATATAAAATATATAAATCTAAACTAAAATTACTTAGCTGGTGTAGGAGCTACTTGAGCTGGAGCAGCAACAGGTGCTGGCATTACCATTTTAGTTACAGTTTTAACACCTGAAACTTCAATTTCTACACGGCGGTTAGCAGCTTCACAAGCAATACGTTCAGCACGTTTTTTAGGGCAAGTTGTTGAGTCAACTTTTAATTGACGTTTACCCTTACCTTCAGCATAAACTTTAGTGCTTTCTAAACCTTGGCTAATTAAATAACCTCTAACTGTATCAGCACGTGATGTAGATAATTTATCATTGTATTTGTCAGAACCGAAAGAATCTGTATGACCAACAGCTACAACAACTTCTAACTTCATGCTAGGGTCTTTTAAGTTAGCAACTAATTCGTTTAATTTAGCTTTACCTTCATCTTTTAAAGTAGCTTTATCAAAGTCAAATAGTGCATCAGCAGCAAAACTAAATTTTTCTGTGCTAATTTGTGGAACTGGTTTTGGCTCTGGTTTTGGAGCTTCAACTACAGGAGCTTTAGGCTCAACTTTTGGAGCTTCAACTACAACAGGAGCTGGCTTACCACATTTTACAGAACTTGCTGTATCTTTAGTCCAAAAAGCATCTTTCCAGCAATGCTCAGATGTACCATTCATCCATGTTAAACCTGTAGATGTATCTCTCCAGTTATCTACATTATCAGCTTGAGCAATAGCACCTGCAGACAATAACATAGCTGCTAAAGCCAATTTAGTAAACTTTTTCATTTGTATCGTATCCTTTCGAAAGGGTTATATCAAAGTAAATTTCTTTAATCTGATAATAACAGTACTTACTGTTTTTAAAATAGAATGCATGCATGCATTAAATGCATTGCATAGCTGATTCAGTAAAAATCAATATGCAATATTGCCATTTAAACCCACATTTTGCACGTTTTTTAATTAAAAGTAAATAGTCTAATCCTTGTTTAAAGCCAAAATGTTGGCGATATCATACAATACAATTTATTTTTAATAATATTTTGAATATTATTTATTTAAATAATCTGTATAATATCAACTCTTATATTTAATCTAATTACAGATTTACTTTTAAAAACTTACGCTTACCAATTTGTAAAACATAGCTACCTTTATCAAGCTTTAATGTTTTATCTGTAATTACTTCACTGTTAATTCTTACGCCTTGTTGTTCAATATTGCGATTTGCTTCACTTGTTGATGGTGCTAAACCAACTAACTTAAGTAATTGAGCAATTCCAATTGGTAAATCTGTAGTTACTGTTTGTTCTGGAATATCATCAGGTATGCCACCACTAGCACGTGTACTGAAATTATTTTTAGCATTTTGTGCTAATTCTTCGCTATGAAATCTTGCTACTATTTCTAATGCTAGTTCTTCTTTAGCAAACTTTGGATTTGCACCATTTTCAATATCTTGCTTTAATGATGCTATATGTTGCTCTGATTTAAATGATAGTAATGTGTAGTATTTCCACATTAAGTTATCATCTATTCGCATAATTTTTGCAAACATATCATTTGGATTTTCACTAATACCAATATAATTATTTTTAGATTTTGACATTTTTTCTACGCCATCTGTACCTTCTAATAATGGCATAGTCAATATGCATTGTGGGGCTTGACCATATTCTTTTTGTAATTCTCTACCCATTAATAAATTAAATTTTTGGTCTGTGCCACCTAATTCTAAATCGCTTTTTAATGCAACTGAATCATAGCCTTGCATTAATGGATATAAAAATTCATGGATTGCAATTGGAATGTTGCCTTTGTAACGTTTTGTAAAATCGTCTCTTTCCAACATACGTGCAACAGTGTAGCGAGAAGCAAGGCTAATTAATCCTGCTGAACCTAATTCATTACACCATTTGCTATTGTAAGCAATTTCTGTTTTTTCTTTATCTAAAATTAGTAAAGCTTGGTTGTAATAAGTAAGTGCATTTTGCTCTACTTGCTCTTTGGTTAATGGTGGTCTCGTGCTATTTCTGCCTGAAGGGTCGCCAATTAATGAAGTAAAATCTCCAATTAGAAAGATTACATGATGCCCTAAATCTTGTAACTGACGCATTTTATTGAGTACAACTGTATGCCCTAAATGAATGTCGGGAGCTGTAGGGTCAAGTCCTAACTTAATGCGTAGGGGCTTGCCTGTGTTATGGCTATTCAATAATTTTTTTGCCCAATCTGAAGCAACCAACAGTTCACTACAACCACGCACAGTTACATTAAATGAATCTTTTACTGCTTGTGGTAATCCTTGGAATTCTTCTGTCTTAACAAAATCATTAAAACCATTTTGATTTGTATTTTCCATTTTTTACCTATATATCTAACTAAATTATTAAAATCAATGCTACTTTTCTTTGTTCTGAAAGCAAAATATTGTATGTACGGCAAGCTGCTGAATTGGTCATACATTCTATGCCTATTCTTGATTGTATGTAATCTTTATATAGAATTGGAGATATAAAATGTTGAGTTTTGCCTGTACCAATAATTAATATTTCTGGCTTTTGTTCTAATATTAAAGATAAATGGCTTGTATTAAGTTCTTTTACGTCTTTAATATCTAAAGTATGAATAGCTGTTTCGTATAATGCTATTGTTTGTTTATATTCTTGATTCTGAATATGAACGCTTGGAATATTTTCACTATACTTTTGAATGCTATTTGTGTTATCTGAAACTATTTGTAATTGCATAATGTGAAATTTTAGTTATGCTTGATGGGTATTA
>JBJOQB010000012.1:0-3251 GCA_046050125.1 Pseudomonadota bacterium | reverse complement strand
AGATTGTATCTCGCTCAGAACAAATGGTAGAACTAAGCATGAAGTTATGGGTTAACATTAATAAACCTGATGAATTTAACAAATTTCAGACTATCTTATGCTCAGCTCTCTTTAAATAACACTCTCGGAAATATATGTAAATATATATCTGTAGTTAATATTATTTGTGTAAAAACGCCAATAATAATAACATATATTTAAAATCAGATTATTTTTTCTTACATTTATTAAATATACCCTAAATACTAATACAGAATAATTTCAAAAAATGGAAAAATTAGAAAAATGCAGATAGATAAAAGCAGATTTAATTTAATTCCCATGTAGACGGGAATCGAGTAAACGTAAATTATGGTTACCTGTCTTCGCAGGTATGGCGAGCTTTTATTAGATATTTAATAAGAGGGTTATTTTTAGTACATTCTAATTCGTAACTCTTTTCCACATATCCCATGCCCCACGTATTGCATTTGGATACTGCGGCTGTCCACGGCTACCATTGTAACGACCTAAGGCAAGATATAAATTCCCTTTTTCTCTATCTAAGTAGTGCCTTAAAATTGTACAACCATAACGCAAATTTACTTGTGGATTAAACAGTGCTGAAACATCGCCATTTCCAATTGTTCTAGTCCAAAAAGGCATTACTTGCATTAATCCCCTTGCACTTACAACGCTAATTGCATACTTTTTAAACCCACTTTCAACTTGAATTAAACCTAGTACTAGTTCTGGCTCTAAACCAGCTCGCTTTGCTTCATAGTAGATGTTGTCAATTAAATCATGACGCAATATATCATTTGGGATTCGTTTATGTAAGCGAGATGATACTTTTGTTTTCCATGCTTCAAATACTTGTTGTTCATCTGGCGTATGGAATAAATTTGTAGTATTGGCATAGCCTCCATCTGCAATTGCTTTTACTAATGCACTGCGTACGGCATGCGTTAATTCTTCTTCTTTTTGAGCTCCTGCATTTGCGTTACTTAACATACTAAAATTAGTAATTAATATGATAGTAAATATATTTAATACTTTGAATATATGTGATAAAAATTTAGTGGAGATTTTAGACATGTTTTTGATATGTTTATCTTTAAATATTAATATAGCAAGTCAAAATATGCTAATTTAGCTATAAAATGACATGCTATACTTTAATAATAATTATATTTTTAATATAGTTAATCCATTAGTACCGCCAGCTTGCCCCATTGGAGAACCAACTGTAATTACAATAAAATCACCTTCTTTTACTAAGCCTTTTTGTTTTAGTATTTCTTGTGCTTGGTTTATTGCTTCTTCTCTATTCGTTTGCATTTCCATATTTACAGCTACTACATTTCTGTATAATGCCATTTTTCTTTGACTGCTGATGTTTGGAGTTAGAGCAAAAATTGGGATTTTAATTTTCTTTCTACTCATCCATAAAGCTGTTGCACCTGATTCTGTAAGTGCTACAATAGCCTTTGCCCCTAAATGAAATGCAGTAAATAATGCCCCATTTGCAATTGATTGGTCAATTCTTGAAAATTTTCTATCTAAAAAATCAGTATCTAAATGAATTACTTCAGATTTTTCTGCTTCTATGCAAATATTTGCTACTTGTTTAATTGTTTCTAATGGATATTTTCCGCTAGCTGTTTCAGCTGATAGCATTACTGCATCTGTTCCATCTAATACTGCATTTGCAACATCTGAAACTTCAGCCCTAGTTGGCACAGGGTTGTGAATCATTGACTCCATCATTTGTGTAGCTGTAATTACTAGTTTATTACTTTCCCTTGCCATTTTGATAATAGTTTTTTGCAACGCAGGCACAGCGGCATTTCCAACTTCTACTGCTAAATCTCCCCTTGCAACCATTACGCCATCAGAAACATTAATAATATCTTGTAAATTTTCTGGTTCAATTGCTTCAATACGCTCAATTTTAGCAATTAATTTAATTTTATGCCCGCTATTTGTACATGCAATTTTTGCTAATTGGCGAGCCATTTCCATATCTGTAGGATTTTTTGGAAAGCTAACTGCAATGTAATCAACACCAATTTGAGCAGCTGTTTTGATATCGTCCATATCCTTTGCTGTTAATGCAGGTGCTGATAATCCACCACCTTGGCGATTTATACCTTTATTATTTGATAAAATACCACCAACTTGTACAGTAGTGATAATTTCACTGCCAATTACTTTATCTACAGTTAAAACAAGTAATCCATCATTTAATAATAAAATATCATTAACTTTTACATCTCGTGTTAGCTCTTTGTAATCTAGCCCTACTCTTTCTTGATTTCCTAACTCACAAGTTGAATCTAAAGTAAATGTTTGCCCAACTTCTAAATTAATTTCGCCATTTTCAAATTTGCCGATGCGAATTTTAGGCCCTTGCAAATCTGCCATGATTGCAACTTCTTTGCCTAAATTGAATGAAGCTTGCCTTACCATGTTTGCACGTGCGATGTGGTCTTCAGATTTACCATGAGAAAAATTTAAACGTACTACATCTACGCCTGCACCAATCATGCTTTGTAGTATTTCTAATGTGTTAGATGCAGGTCCTATAGTCGCTACAATTTTAGTTGAACGCATTATTATGTATCCTTTATAGATTTTTTATATTTATTGTATAGCTAAACCAGAATATCTTGGCATAGAGGCAGACGCAAAAATTGCGAAGCAGATAGTACAAGTAGTACAGCTAGGAGCAATTTTTAGGACAACAAATATGACAAAAAATTCTGTTTATCTATAGCTATTAACTAATCAAATGAGTTATACCATATACACCAGCTAATGTTTCTAGCTGTGGCGAAAGAGTAATATTTAACATTAAGTTATTTTTGTTCACAACTCTTTTCAATCCTAGTATAACCGCAAATACACTAGAATCAAACTGTTGTAATGAATTAAAATCAATATGTAGGTTTTTATTTTTTAATAAGCTTTCTTCACTTTGTTTTAGTATAATTTGTGCATTATCATGGGTTAAATCTTGAATGCTAAATTTATTTAATTCAAGTGTTTCAATTTTTGCATTATTGTCATTATTCATGCTTTTATCCTATATTTTAAACTAATTTTAAAAATTAGAGACTGTCCAATCTTGGATATTTAAATTATCAATTTGTGTTATTGCTTTGTCGTTGGTAATTAAAGTAGCATTTTCACTTAAGGCATGGCTTGCTATTAATAAATCTAAACAGCCAATTATTTTGCCTGTGCTTTCTAATTTTGCTCTTATTTTT
>JBJOQB010000011.1:0-9328 GCA_046050125.1 Pseudomonadota bacterium | reverse complement strand
CTACAGAGAATTTCTCAACAGTTTCAAATACTTTACCTTTTTTACGTATACCAGCTGTATCAATAAATGTATAGAGTTTTTGCTCACGCTCAAAATCAATGTGTATTGTATCCCTTGTTGTGCCTGGCATATCAAAGGCGATTAATCTTTCTTCGCCAATTACATAGTTGATAAAAGTCGATTTACCCACATTTGGACGACCTACTAAAGCAATTTTTAAACGCTGTTCAGCATTTTCATCTTCTTCTTGAGCTTTTTCTGCAAACGGAGCTAAAACTTCTTCCACCATTGCTTTTACGCCTTGACCATGTGAAGCAGATATACTAAACATTTCATAAAAGCCTAATTCTACAAAATCTAAGATGCTTTGTTCGTAGTTTTTGCCTTCGCTTTTATTGATAACTAGATAAATTTTCTTATTTAATTTTCTTAAATAAATCGCAATTTCTCTATCATGTTCATTCATGCCTTTTGCATCAACCACAAAAAGTAAAACATCGCTTTCAATGATAGCTTGATAAGTTTGCTTAGCCATTTCGCCAATGATACCTGTTTTAGCTACAGGTTCAAAACCGCCTGTATCAATAACAATAAATGGAGTGTTGCCAACTGCACCCTCGCCATATTGCCTATCACGTGTTACACCTGGGATATCTACAACAAGTGCATCTCTAGTTTTGGTTAAGCGATTAAAGAGGGTAGATTTACCAACGTTAGCACGACCTACAATAGTAATTACGGGTTTCATAAGCTTTATACATGTTACATAAGTAGTTATTATATAATAATTGCATGTTTTAGTGTAAGAATTTATAATTTTCAGCTTTATTCTTCATTATCTATATAAAAATTATTTATATGAAAATTTATAATATAATGTTGTTATAGAAATATGCACTAAATAAAATTAGAAAGAACACTAATGCAGATAATTAGAAGCAAAAAGAATAATAAAATAGTACTAGACCAGCCAAACCTTTACTACACAGTTGATGTAAAAGATGATAATTTCCGTAGAAACTTGAAGTGTAAAGCATGCGGAGATAGAATCCCAAAATATAATATATTCAACATTAAATATCCATTTAACCCAATTGAAAGTGCTTTAGCTATTCACAATATTATAAAACCCCGAAAATCTAGGTTAGCTAGGATAAAAGAATTTTTTAGGCTATCAAATCCAAATTATTTAACTGAAATTAAGAATAAAGGTACAGACAAATTACCAATTATTAGTGGTAAAACAGGTAGAGTTGCTTTATATTTGGATAGAAATAACATGAATACAATTGGTTTAGATGATAAATACACCGTAGCTACAATAAAAAATATATTTGTAAATAATAAAGAAACTAGTGCCGTATTTGATGATGAATATGCGATGTCAAGAGTAATACTACTTTAAGACAATTCATACTCTAATTCTAATAATAACTAAGGTCGCTAGTAACATTTGAATTAGTTAGCTTTTCAAAAGAACTTTCTACTATATCCATATCTTCTATATGAATTATTATAGAGCCATTAACTTTTAATTCTCAATTAGTAAATTGTATGCTGAATAAGTTTTTATCATTATTATTCACAGTTAAGTGTACTATATCTTAAGTAAAGATTTTGTCGCAGGCTATGCATTTTTTGTCTTTTATACTAGAACTTATATGATTAGTACTTACGTTTGGGTATCGCATAATAATATTTACTGGCGTGCTACTACTAGTCAACAAAAGTTTGGTCATCATTTTTAAGTTACCTCTTATTATTTCTTAAAATTTAAACTCTAAACTAACACATCAGCTAGTATCTTCTTTGCTTCAACATTATTATTGGTGTTCAACACAACCATAACGATACCATGATTACGCCACATGCTTGTGATGCCTTTAATTTCTACATTATTATCGCTAAGTTTTCTAGCAACTTTAGCTAAACTTCCTGGTTTATCTTCCAAGCAAACTAAAATTACTTCATCACTCATGGCGTGATAACCTGCCTTAGTAAGTAGGGATAAGCTTTTATCAATTTCTTGATTATTAATTTCTAAATGTAAAATTGCATTATCATTGTAAGATTGAGCTTCAATATTATTAATATTTATATTATTATTGCTTAGTAATTCGCTAATTTCTGCCATCAAACCCTTATGGTCTTTGCACATAATTGTAATCATTTTTTTGGCTTCTTTCATAAATGTACTTTTCCTATTTTGAGTTTGATTTTGGTTCTAATATTTTTTATTGGCAAAATCTAGTTACAATTCCATATTTTGAGCTAATTTTTCTAAGTAAACCTTCTTCAGTTAGGCTAGCATAAGGTAAACGTAACCAAAACACATTCATGCTACCTTCACTGACATTTTCAATATCAGTTTTTTTAACGCCTTTACTTCTTAAACTATCTAAATATTCTAATGCTCTTGGTTTATCTGCAAACATGCCAAGTGCTACAACTGTTTTACCTTTTACTTGTCCTGTACTGATTGGGCTAATTTTTGACCTACGTAAATCAGCAACTTGAGCTTTAAAATTTTTGCTACTTGGTACAGCATAAACTAGGTAAGAGCCTGTTTGCGTAGTTGATATAATTTTAGTTTGTACATTATTCATAATATTTTGAAGTTCTTTTTGCATAAAAGTTACTTCAGATTCATTAGCCAAATTCACTTCTACACATGTAGAAACATCATTCGTTGGTGCAAATGCTACATCATTAGTGTTAGTTGCATCAAAGTCGCTATCCTTATTATCACTAATGATTTTAACGGCACTTGGGTTGATTTGAGTTACAATTTTCTGCACTTCTTTACTTGTAGGCTCGGCTGTACTTTTTGTAGCCATGAAAATGCCTAGCCCCAAATTAATGCCAACTAATCCAAAAAATAATCCTTTAATCATTTAACACCCTTGCTAAGCCAAGCATAACCATATTATTAAAAACAACATGCGGTAAACTAAGAAATTTGCTAATTTTTTTAGCATAGCCACCATATATTATACAATTATATTCTACTATATCTTGAGTTTTTATAAAACTAAAAATACTTTTTTCTATAAATGAAATTTGAGATATTATAATACCATTATTTATGCATGAACTTGTATTAGTAGAAGGACTAGTGTAAAAATTTTCTAATTCTTGCTCTTCATAGCTGTTATTAATTCTAGCGGTATTTTGTAGCAATGATTGTTGCATGTATGAAATGCTAGGAATGATATAACCACCAATAAATTTATTATTATGAATAATATCAAGTGTGGTTGCACTGCCACAGCCAATTACAATTGTTGTATTATATGCATGTTCAGATAATCCATGCCCTGCAATCATAGCAAGCCACCTATCTACACCTAATTTGGTATAGTCGTCATAATTATTAATTAGATTTTTAAAGTGAGATTTTGTTTTATATTCTTGAATATTTTTTATATTATTTATAATTTCAGAATAATTTTTTATAATTTCGCTATATTCAGGTTTAGATACATTACTAATATAAATTGAGATTTCAGAATTTTGCAACATATCTTGTGATAATTTGGATAAGCAATCTATGATAGGCAATTTATATATATTACCATGAATATCTTTGTTGATTTCTTCGTATATTGAATTATGGAAGGTGTGTATTTTATGCTCGCTATTTTGCTCAAAATTTATATCTTTCCATTTGGTATTAGCGGGAATAAAACTGTATTTTGTATTGGTATTTCCAATATCAATTAAGAGATTTATATGATTATTTTTTAAAGACATTATATTGATTAATTTAGTCTTTATATTTTATATTTTTAGAATTCAAAAATCCATGTAACATAATTTATATGTGTAACATGGACTTTGATATTAATTAAAAAATAAATAAAACTAGATTACTTTTTCAATTGATTCATTAACATATCTTGTAAACTTCCGCCCGCTGCAGCAGCAGGTTTTGCTGGTGGTGCAGTAGGAGCAGCAGGTTTTGGAGCAGCAGGAGCTGCTGCTTGTGCAGGTGCAGGAGGTCTTGCTCCTGCTGGTGGCACAGGTGCTTTTGGAGGTACAGGAGCTCCAGCTCTTGGTGCAGGTGCAGCTGAATTCACATTAGCACTTGGAATTGCTTGAGCACTACCAGAACTTTCACGTAAATCTAATTTATCACGAACGATTTTGATTAATTCAACAATGTTTAATAACACGTTGATTAATGCTTCAGCTGGTAAAACATCAGCGTCAGCACCCCAGCATAATACAGGGCTTTCAGTTACAGGGTGTAATGCAACGATACCACCAGTTTTTGCAAATAATTCAATGTTCATTAGCATTACTAGTTTTAGTTGGTCCATTTCTAGTGCTTGTTCGCTATGAGCAAATAAGTTTGCATAAACTGTTACACGGTCAGAGTCAGCAATATATTCTACATATACTTTTTCAACACCGTCAGCTGTTAACGCACAAATGTTATCATCATTTAATTTTGCTACAAAACCGTAACGACGACCGAACTCTTCTAGGACTTCGTTGATTTTTTCTTTAGACATTATGTACTCCTGTTTATGTATGAGCTTGTATAAACTACATTCTTAATAATAATTAATTATATCATGAAGAATAAAAAAAGATACTGTTTTAGGATTTATCCTAGGTAGATAAACTGATGATTATTTATATTGAAGAACAGCCTTGTTATAAGCTAATTTATTGATTAATAATAGGTTTACATATATACTAAAGTTATAAAGTAGGTGTTTTCATATGAAAAAATTAGTTCATAAAAGTAATTTAGCTAGAGGTAATAATAGAAATGGCATATCTGTTGCTAGCAATTGTGTTGCCAATAATTTTGGTGAAAATACTAATTCTAGATTGAGAAAATTACCAAAACCACCAAAATTTAGAGCCAATAGACATAATTTGCATTTAAGAACAAATGAAAGTGCCTATCCTATTGATGTCCGAACTGGGTTGACCAATAATATTTGTGATGTTGTAAAAACATTTTCTATACCTGCATATAGAGTAGCTTGCTATCCTTCCAGTATCAAAGAGACAATTGAGTTGTATGGTACAGTAATCAAAATAACCTATAATATATCTTATCCTATTGTAAAAAATACAAAAAATAAAAGTGAAATTATACAAAAAGCATTTGGTTTATGGAAAGATAATCAGCAGGACGGCTTAGAGTATCAGCAAAAATTAAGAGATGAATGGGAATAGGTGATGATTGTATTGCTAGATACAAATATTATAATTGATTATATGAATGGTTATGCTCCTGCTAAATTAACAATAGAAAGTTATAGTGAAATTGCTATCAGTGTAATAACTTATATGGAAGTGTTGGTTGGCACGAATGATTATAATAATCAGGATACAAAAGATTTTTTAAATACATTTATTTTGTATGAGTTGACTCCTCATATTGTTGAATTAACAATAGCTATTAAAAAAACTAGAACGCCAAAAATAAAATTACCAGATGCAATTATTTTAGCTACATCTCAAATATATAATATTCCTTTAGTTACACGCAATACAAAAGATTTTACTCCTGATGACAAAAACATTATTATGCCCTATTCAATATAGTTTAATATAACTATAAAGCTAATCTAAGTTAATACCTTAGAATTTTCAATCATATTTTTAGCATGTTGAATTGTTTCAGCACTGATGATATCTCCGCCAATTAAACGTGCTAATTCTTGTAGTTGTTGGTCTAAATTTAGTTCGTAGATGTTGGCAATTGTAATGTCATTTTTAGTATGTTTACTTACGGTTATATGTTGATTGGCGTAAGCTGCAACTTGTGCTAAATGTGTAATGCATATTATTTGTTGATTTTGCGATAGTTGAGATAGTAATGCCCCAATTTTTTGAGCTGTAATTCCACTAATTCCGCTATCAATTTCATCAAATATTAGAGTTGGTATAGTATTATTTTGCTGGGTTGCTACAGTTATGGCAAGAGCAATACGAGATAATTCCCCACCTGAAGCTACTTTATTTAAGGGTTTATAGCTGGCTTGTTTATGCGTTGATAGTAAAAATGTGATTTTATCAATGCCATATTCACTAAATTTATCGCTATCGTTATTATTTTCATCTTTATAGCTATTTTTATTATCATTATTTTGAATATATTCATATTCAATATTTTCAAGATTTTTAACTTCAATGCTAAAATCAGCTTCTTTCATTGCCAATTCTTGAATTGTAGTTTTAACTTGCTGTGATAATTTAATCGCACCTTTTTGGCGGAGTAAACTCAATTGTTTAGCATGTTCAAGATAAACATTTTTAGCAATTTTAACTTGTTGTGATAATTTTTGAATATGGCTTTCATCAAGTGAATTTAATTGTTCGCCGATTTTTATATGTTCTTCGTATAAATCTTCATTACTTACTTTTAGTCTGCGAGCTAATGTTATCCATGTGTTTAAACGTTGGTCAAGATAGCTTAATCTTTCAGGGTCAATGTCAATTTTTTGTAAGTATTTTTCTAGAAAGTTTTCTAATTCGTTTACTTGAATATTGATTGATTCAATAAATACATTTATTTCTTCTAAAGATGCATCAAATTTTTTAACATCATTGGATTTTTGTTGGATAAATCTTAGGATATTAGGCATACCTTCAACATCAGTGATGCAATTTTGCATGGCTTGAATATTATTAATAATATCGCTGGAATGCTGTAATAATTTATGTTCTTGTTGGAGTTCCTGCCATTCATCTTCTTGCGGGTTAAGTTGTTTTAAGTCTTGCATAACCCATGATAGATATTCCGCATTTTCTTGTTCTTTTTCAAATTGGATTTTTGCATTAGTTAAGTTTTGTATTGCAATCTGCCAATTTTTATAGAATTTGCTTACTTCATTCACTAAGTTTTGTGTATGACAAAATTCATCTAAAATCTTACGTTGTTCGCTAATTTGTAGTAAATTTTGTTGAGCATGTTGGCTTTGAATTTGAATTAATGTATTGGTTAAAGAGCGTAATTGTTGAGATGTCGCTACCATACCATTAATATGAGCTCGATTTTTGCCTTGTTTATCAATACTACGCTTAATTAAAATAATATCTTCTTCAATCGCAAAACCATTTTCGTTTAGCCAAGCGTTTGTTAATTGATTGTTAGAAAATTCAGCACAAATAAATGCAATTTCTGCATTTACTCGGATTAAATCAGCATTTGCTCTTTCGCCTAAAATTAAAGATAGTGCATGTAATAGCATGGATTTACCCGAGCCAGTTTCGCCTGTAAATATGGTTAAACCATGTTTAAATTCTAATTCTACGTTTTGAATTAGGATAAAATCTTTAATGGATAAACGTTGTAACATATTAAAACTCAATGATAAGTATTATTTAGGGTTAAAATGTCCGCTAACTTTGCCATGTAATTGTAGATTTTGTTCAAAATTATCAAATATGACACTATCTGCATTTAGTGTGTTTATTTTACCTTGATTTGTTGTTTGTTGAATATTAGTTCTTGATTTTGTCTCTACTTTGTCTAATTCAGGATAAAATATTATGTGCTGTGAACTAATATCAAACTTATTTTGTGAATCAAGACCTTTAATTTGTGCGTTTGAAAATTCAACTTTGGTTATATCTTTATCAATAATTCCATTTTGTGCGGTAATGATTGAGGTTTTTTTATCTTCATTTTGATGATTTTGATAACCATATATATTAATATTTTTTAGCGAGAAGGTTTTATCATCTTCATATTGAATTGCATTATCTGCATGAATTGTGTAGTAAGTTTTGTTGTCTTTATTATCTTTATCATTTGATGATATATCATGAAATAAAGCATTTTTCATATTATACAAAGGTTCGTGTTGTATGGAGTAGCTATTATTTGATGATGGGCGATTAAGATAATTTTGTACGCTGACATATGTCCCAATTGACATAATTAGAATAATAAACATCGGCATGTATTGCCAAATACGAATCGACAGATTGCGAATAAAAGGATTTTTCATAGGAGCTATAATTGAGCAATAAATTTGCTATAGCCAATTTTAGCATAATTTTAAAATGAAAGAATATAAAGTATTTATACTCTTCCATAAATTACAATTACATAGTAACTAAAACGCCAGCAACTACCATAAGACCTGCAGCTGCTAATTGCGAATTTAATTGAGCATTACTAGCATCACCACTTTGTGGTTTTGGTACTGCATTTGTTAGTACAACTTTACAGTCTGGGCTTTTTTTATTGAATGTATCAATTGCTAATTTAACTAATGTATTATCGCAAGCATCTTTAGTTAGGCATTTGATTTCAATTGTGTTTGCTCCAGAATTCCTACTGTATAACCTTTATCTTGTAATCCATAACTTGCTAAAGTTTGACCAATTTGTGTAACTTGATTTTGATTACATAAATTAGTAACGCTAGTTGGGATTGTAATTGAGCTTGTTTTAGTAGTTTTAGCTGTAGTTGTAGGTTTTGCACTTGCAGAGCTAGCTAAGGCTAATAAAGCTGTAATAGGTAAAGATACTTTCATTTTTCAGTTTCCCTTTAAGTAAGATAAAATTACTAATGTTATATTAAAGCAGCTGCAACGCCAGCTAATAACATACCAGCTAGTGCTTCTTTTGTAGGAGCGTTAAGGTTTGCATCACTTTTCATATCTGCAACAACTTTAGATAAGTCGCAATTACGTGTACTTTTATCTGATACCTCAGTTAAATTCAAAGTTTGTAATCTATTGCAGGCTGGAGTTCCGTTAATGCAGTGTACAGTAACATCTCTACTTCCATCATAAGTTACAGAAAAGTCATTCCCACTAAAATTATAAGGAGCAGAAGTTAACACATTTATAATAGAGTGTTTACATTTTGTTGCTGTAGAAGTTCCTTCTGTTTGAGTTGCTAAACCTAAAGCAGCAACTAGTGCTGTAAATGGAACAGATACTTTCATAATTATCCTAATTTGTTAAAGTTAATAAAAACACCTAATTCTACTATATTTAATTATTAATTAATAGATATAAGTAATATAAAATTTATTCGCCAAATAGTTCTTTTGATAATTCATCTAAAAAATCAGGTGCTATAGAATTTTTACTGGATAATACAACTTGGCATGGCTGATTTGCTAGTTTACTTTTTGTATTTACCTGTTTTGCAAGGTTTTCAGTTATTCTAAATGCATAATGATTATGACAAGTAATTGATATTTGTTCCCCTGCTATTGAAGCTGAAAAATCGCTATTTGAGTAAAGCCCTCTTTTAGTTAATGATGTCTCAACTATATTTAAGCAGTCAGTGGTTGATAATTTTTGAGCTTGGGTTACTTGTGATGCAAGAGCTAAACCTAAAG
>JBJOQB010000010.1:0-4585 GCA_046050125.1 Pseudomonadota bacterium | reverse complement strand
GCTTAAGTTGAATATTCAATATTGAATAGCAACCTAAAATGAGATACTATATATTTATACATAATACTAGGCTAATAAATATGCATTCTTATAGAAAAATTTTGATTTTATTGGGAATTATTTCTCTAAGCATACTAAGTGGCTGTGGTACAAAGGGAGATTTAGATGTTCCACCAGCATATCAAAAATATTATGGTAAAAAATAATTAATTCAATATATTAGTTTTTTAGTGAAAGAATATGGATACACATAATTTGCGACAAGATTATACAAAAGATATTTTAGTAGAAGATAACTTGAGTGATAATCCATTTACACAATTTAATATATGGTTTCAACAGTGCATAGATTACAAATTACCAGAACCATATGCAATGTTTTTAGCTACATCTGATAATAAAAATAATCCTCATGTGCGTACTGTTTTAATGAGAAATTTTGATAATAGAGGGTTATGCTTTTTTACTAATTATACTAGTTTAAAAGGGCAAGATTTAGCACAAAATAATAAAGCAGAGGTTTTATTTTTTTGGCAACAACTTGAACGACAAGTAAGAATTCACGGGAATGTGTATAAATTAGATTATCAAGAAAGCCAAGATTATTTTAGTAAACGCCCTCTTGCATCACAAATTGGTGCAATTGTATCCCCACAAAGCCAAATAATTGCAAATAGAAATGAATTAGAAATAAAATATAATACTGCTTCTATGGAGTATCATTCTGAAAATTTACCACAATGCCCAGATTTTTGGGGTGGCTATCGTTTAATTCCAACTTACTTTGAGTTTTGGCAGGGTAGAGCATCAAGATTGCATGATAGGATTACATATACCAGAGATTCAGAACAACATGAAAATTGGAATATACAAAGACTAGCCCCTTAATTTATAGATATAAAATAAAGCAATAGGAAAATATGAGTAATAATTATAATCAACCAGATTTAGATGGTTTTTTCGGACAATATGGCGGTACATATATATCTGAAACTTTATCTAGCATAATTAGTGAATTAAAACAGCATTATTATAATATCAAAAATGATGAAGCATTTTGGCAAGAATATGCAAATGAATTAGCTTATTTTGTGGGCAGACCTTCGCCTATTTCTTATGCTCAAAGAATTAGTGATTTTGTGGGCGGAGCTAAAATATATCTAAAAAGGGAAGATTTAAACCATACAGGTGCTCATAAAATTAACAATGTGATTGGGCAAGCTTTACTAGCAAAACGTATGGGGAAAAAACGTATTATTGCTGAAACTGGTGCAGGTCAGCATGGAGTAGCAACTGCAACAATTTGTGCAAGATATGGTTTGGATTGCATAGTTTATATGGGAGCAGAAGATATTAAAAGACAATCTGCAAATGTTTATCGCATGAAGCTATTAGGTGCAAAAGTTATTCCTGTAACGAGTGGTTCACAAACTTTAAAAGATGCATTAAATGAGGCAATGCGTGATTGGGTAACAAATGTAGATAGCACATTTTATATAATTGGCACAGTAGCAGGTCCTCACCCTTACCCAGCTATGGTAAGAGATTTTCAGAAAATTATTGGTGAAGAATGTATAAAACAAATGCCAGAAACAGCTGGAAAACAGCCTGATTATGTAGTTGCATGTATTGGTGGCGGTTCAAATGCAATGGGTATTTTTTATCCATATCTTGAGTATAAACAAACTAAATTAATTGGTGTCGAAGCTGCTGGTAAAGGGCTTGATACAAATCAACATTCCGCTTCAATTGCTAAAGGTAGTTTTGGTATTTTACATGGTAATGCTACTTACTTATTGCAAGATGATAATGGGCAGGTAACTGAAACACATTCAGTATCTGCAGGTTTAGATTATCCAGCAGTGGGTCCTGAGCATGCTTACTTAAATGATATAAATTTAGCAAATTATATTTCGGTTACAGATGAAGAAGCCATAAATGCATTCAATACTTGTTGCCAACTTGAGGGAATTATCCCAGCTTTAGAAAGTAGTCATGCACTTGCATATGCTTTTAAATTAGCTAAAGAACTAAGTAAGGATAAAGTAATTTTGGTAAATTTATCTGGTAGAGGAGATAAAGATATGCATACTGTAGCTGAATATAGTGGGATTAGTTTGTAAAATTATTACTAATATAGAGTAATATGGTGGATTGAATGTAATTTAATTTTCCACCATATATGACATTTATTTCATCATATTACTATAAGCATCTTTGCCTTTTTCAATATCACTTACGCTAGCAAATTTTATACCTTGCATATTATCATCAAGGATTTTATACAGTGCTTCCATGCCATATACACTGTCATTTAAACAAGGTATATATTCAAATTGTTTTCCACCATTACTGATAAATGTTGCTTTAGCTTCAATTGCAATTTCCTCTAATGTTTCAAGGCAATCGCTACTAAATCCTGGGCAAAGTATATCTACTCTTTTAACTTTAGCTTCTGCTAATTTTTCTAAGGTTGCTTCTGTATATGGTTGTAACCACTTTGCTTTACCTAAACGACTTTGAAAACTTACCACATAATCATTTTTTGATATGCCTAATGATTCAGCCAATAATCTAGCTGTTTTATAACATTCGCAATGATAGTAATCTCCTAAATGTAAAGTTCTTTCAGGCACTCCATGAAATGACATAACTAATTTACTTTGATTATTTGTAAAATCAGGCATGCCTACATTATCCCAATGCTGTAGCACTCTTTGTTTTAATGCTTCAATATATGCGATATGGTCATGATAGCGGTTAATGGTACGAATTGAAGGGATAACACGCCATTTTTTTACAATATCAAAAACTTTTTCAACTGTGCTACCTGTAGTTGAGCTACAGTACTGCGGATATAAAGGAAATATAATCAAATTTTGAATATGTTGTTGCCTTAATTCTTCAAGTGCATGTTCAATGCTTGGTTGATTGTAACGCATAGCATAAGCAATTTTTATATTTTCTGCATTATGATGCATTTGTTTAATGATGTGTTCAAAAGCATGTAATTGTTTTTGAGTATTTACTTGTAGTGGAGAACCTTGTTCTGTCCAAATGCTTGCGTACTTTAATGCTGATTGCTTACTTCTAAAAGGTAAAATCACCCCATAAAGTATAGCCCACCAAATTAATTTAGGTATTTCAACAACTCTTTTATCACTTAAAAATTCTTTTAAATATGGTTTTAATGCAGATGCTGTCGGTGCAGATGGTGTGCCTAAATTAATTATTAAAACACCAACATTTGGCGATTGCCCATGAATGTACTTAGGTTCAGGTGTGAATTTGCTCATTATAGTTTATAGTTATTTGTAAATATTTTTATTACTTTAGCATTTATTAAGATTTAGAGCTAGCTTGCTAGAGGCTTATTTTTACTTTACAATTACCAAATATTAGGTATTAAGTTATTCGCAAGAAGTAATTTTATTTTTCTACTAAATTTTAAATGATTGTTAAAATGACAACATTTAGCATACAAACTTCGCTTGCACCATTTGGATTTTCATATTCAAATTTAGCTCCTCTATTAGTAGGTTCTGAATATATTAGAGACAAAAAGAATATAGATATTAATTCAAATAAAAAATTACTAAGCCTTTCAAAACCAGATACTAGGTTAGTAATTTCTAGTAAAATTGATTTTGAAAATCATATATCAACTATCATTTTTAGTAATAACATAGAAGATATTAATAGCTTTTATTCAACAACTTACAATTTATCTTTACCTGCCTTGTACGCATTAACAGCTACAGGTACAAATGCTAAGGATTTGAGGAAATTGCTTTCTATTCTTAAAAAGAATATTAGTCCTACTGAGTTACAACAAGCTAAAGAATTAGCAGCTAAAATAGAAAAAATAGAAAAAGGTATTCAAACTAATATTGACCTTAGAATAAGTTTATCTGAAATACAAATCAAAATGGATAAAGTGAAAGATATTCATAATAATACTAATATTTTATCAAAAGCTAATGATGAAAGTATTAGTATTGCTGTTGCAGAATATGCAAATAATTTAAAAAATGCTACTACTGTATTGCAAGCAATTAAAGATAATTTATCGGAGATGTGTATACTATAGGCATAAATTACAATGACAATCTATTAAAGCCTCATTATGTGCCTTACAAACATAGTGAATATAACAGTTGGGATTTTAGCTTAAAAATGTTTGAACCTCACATTAATTTCAGGCATGATATCATATCTGCTTTAGAAAAGACGATAAGACAAGATAAAAAATAGAAAGTATTAATTATAGATAGTTATTTTATTAATTTTATAAAAGTATATCTTATAAATATACATTCTTTATTTTAGGTAACTTACCTACAATGGCGTCATACCTGCGAAGGCAGGTATCCAGAGTTTTTGTTTACTAGATTCCCGCCTACACGGGAATGACATTAAATCAGCTTTTATCTATCTATATTGAACACTCTCTAACATTTTATAATATAGTATCTGTCCGCATATAAATAATGTAAACTAGAAAAAAATAGTAAGAGTAAAAGATGTATCCAACAGACGTAACAGATAAGCAATGGGAAGAGATAGAGCCGAAATTCTAAAAGCA
>JBJOQB010000009.1:0-22755 GCA_046050125.1 Pseudomonadota bacterium | reverse complement strand
TGGCAATTTGCATTTATATTTTGTTTTGATAAATATAAATAACAAGAATAAATTTGCTTTTATAACATTTCATGACAATAACAAATAATTAAAATTTCATGATATAAAAAGCTTATTGAATTCATATTATACCTTGTAAATACTGCCTTGTATATAGATTTATAAAAGCTAAATATGTTATAATTTTTACTTAATTCGAGGAATAATTATGAAAAAAATCACATTACTATGTTTATCGCTTTTTCTTACCGCATGTGCGAGTAAAGTTCCACTGAATGACCCTAATCAAAAACCATTGTCAACTTTATCAGATACAAATTCTAATCAAGGTGTAGCTGAACAGCAAACGGTTGCAACAGTTGATGTTACAAATTCGCAAAATAAATCTAATTTAATAACTCCAGAGCCAAAAACAGTATATTTTGATACAGATAGCTATGTTGTAAAATCAGAATTTCAAGATGTAGTTACTAAACACCAAGCTTTTATAACTAAAAACAGTAGCAAGGTTTTATTACAAGGGCATACAGACCAAAGAGGAACAAGCGAATACAATTTAGCACTTGGGCAAAAAAGAGCAGAAGCTGTTAAAAAATCTTTAACTGTGCTTGGCGTTAAAGGCGAAAATATTGAAACAGTAAGCTTTGGTAAGGAAAAGCCTGTGATTGATGAAACAAATGAAGCTGCTTACTCTAAAAATAGAAGAGTTGAAATACTATATAAATAGCAAAATAGTATTAAATATCATTCTAAATAAGTTAATAAATTTGGCTAATAAAAGGAAAAATATGTTTACACATACTAAAAATTATACTGATAAAATAAATCTTCAAATGATTAAAGGTATTAAATTAGCTAAGTTTATGATTTGTATATCTAGTGTAGCTTTAAGCAGTTTATTTGTAAATAATGCCTACGCTGGGTTATTTGATGATAATGAAGCAAGACAAGCAATTTTAGATATGCGTCAGCAAATTAATCAATATAAACAAGAGCAAGATATAAAGTATGCACAATTGCAAACAGGTATTTTATCTTTGCAAAATCAAATTGAAAGCTTGCAATCGCAAAAAAATTATTTAAGTGGTCAAGCTGAAGTAAGTACAAATGAAATCTCTAAATTAAAGCAAAGTTATCAATTATTAGCGAACAGCTATACGGATAAATTAAATAAAAATCAACAAGAAATTGATGAAATAAAAAAAGTGTTAGAGCAAATATCACTTAGTAAAAATGTTGTTGAAAGTCAAGCAAGCAAACAAGATGATAATTTCTCAAATGCAGATGAATCATTTAATATTGCTTTGAAATACTTTAATAATGGTAATTTTAAAAAAAGTGCCGAATCATTTAACATGTTGCTTTCAAGCAACTCTAATATGTCGTTGATGCCATTAATTGTATACTATCTAGGTAGCAGTTATTATGCACTGCAAAAATACAAACCAGCTGTTGTACAGTTACAAAACTTTATTAATAATTATGCTGAACATGAAAAATTACCAGATGTTTATTTGACTTTAGCAAGTATTTATATTGAAACAGGCGATAAATCTAGTGCAAAAAAAACTCTAGAGTATATTGTGAATAATTATGCTAATCATAATGCTAGTCAAATTGCGAAAAAACGTTTAAATGAATTAAAAAAATAAAATAAATATATAAGTAGGTGAATTATGCTCAAATGGTTTTCTGCAAATTCCAAAAATAATAAGACAGACGCTGTAAATGCCAATACAGCTATTGAACAAGAAGATTTACAAAAAGCACGTTATAGATTAGTTGGTGCTGGTGTTTTATTTTTGTCAGTGCTTTTATCTTTACCATTCTTAGTAAAAAGTCAAAGCTATGCTTCTAAAACGCTAAATATGCGATTGATTAATGAACAAGGTAATGAAGATGATTCTTCAACAAGTAAAACATTTAAGAAAGTCCCAATTAAAGAAATGAATGATGTAGAAGATGGTGGTAATAATTCGCCATCACATAAACATAATTCAAATTCTAAAAAAGGTAATGGTCATGTTGAAAATAGTACCAGTATAAATAATAAAATCAATACCTATATTTGATTATAGTATTTAATTTCTATATATATTATTGATTTACACCTTATGTATTCAATGCAAAAAGCTTATATTTGCGATTTTTTTAGTTATATTTATGAGCTTTTCTCAAAATTATCTATAAAACATAGAAAGTTCTTATATGAATGGATTTGATGGGTTCTTAATTATATTATGGGTATTATCTATAATATATGGCTGGTTTCAAGGAATTTCTAAAGCAATGTCTTCAGGTTTATCTGGACTAATTAGTAGTGTATACATTGCCTTTCTTTTTTTAGCACCATTTAAAGAATTTCTGTTATACTTTGAAGCACACGCATGGGTTGTATCTTTTGCATTGCCAATATTAACTACAATTATTTTAATAATGCTTAAAACAGTAGGTAGCATTTTAGGACAAATTGCAGAGCGTACACATACAAAATTTATTGATGACATCTTTGGAGCATTTTGGGGAGTAGTTAGGGGTGCTGCTGTGATAAAATTTATATTTTGGATAGTAGCTTATGCAGGTATGCACAAATTAAAAGATGCCTCTTTGATATACCCATGGTTTTCATCGGTAATTCAGGTATTCTAAAATTTAAAAAATATGAAGAAAAAAGTTGAAAAAGTTGAGCTGAGTAAAATATATTTATCTATTTTTATATTATTATCTAGCTATAGTTGTAGCTATGCACATGCAGGCGAGATGATAATGGATATTGAGCAACAAGGCTCTAAAATTACCAAAAAAACAGTTCAAGAAATTGCAAAAAACATTCCAAGTCCTCCAGCTGATGCATTACCTAATCAAATGATAATTGAAGGAAATAAGCTAGAAGGTCAAGATAATAGCTTTATGAAGGCTACAGGTAATGAGCAAACTCCAGCACAAATTTGGTGGCAAGATAAGTATATTCAAGCAAATGATATATACTACGATTTTGTAAAAGATACAGCAACAGCAAAAGATAATGTAGTGCTAAAAAATGAGCAGGCTGTTGTTATAGCACCGAATGCCACTTATACATTTGATGAGCAAAAAGCACAGGTTGAAAATGCTGATTATCAATTTACTAAAACAGTTGGCCATGGAAAAGCAGATACAGCAAATTTAGAAAAGTATAGTGTTAATTTAAAAAATGGAACATACACAACCTGTGAGCCAGATAGTACAGATTGGTATATCAAGGCAAATGAATTAAATATAGACCAAAGAAGTAATATAGCTACTGCTAAAAATGCTAAATTAGTTTTTCTAGGTTTACCAGTTTTCGCAACACCATATGTTAGTTTTTCATTAAATAACCAAAGAAGAAGTGGATTTTTAGTACCTAGTTTTAGTGTAAATTCTAGAGCAGGTTTAGATGTTACTATTCCTTATTATTTTAATATTGCACCTCAACATGATGCTACTATTTACCCTAGAATTGTAAGTAAGCGAGGCTTCCTATTTGGTGGTGAATTTCGTTATTTGCGTGAAAATTATTCTGGTAGATTATCTGGAGAGTTTTTAGCAAATGATGCAGAAACTAAAACAAATCGTTGGGCTTTATCTATTGAACATAAACATAAACTTTCAGATTGGTTAAATGCTTATGTAGATTTTGAAAAAGTATCAGATAAGCAATATCCCGATGATTTTGGTAAAAGTCTTAGTGAATACTCAAAGCATTTATATACCCAAGAAATTGGCTTAAAAGCACATAAGGCAGATGATGTATCAAGTATTGATGGATTGGTAAGATACAAAAAATATCAATCATTAACTGATGTTCCGCCATATAACTTAGCACCACAAGCAAATATGGTTTACAATCGTAAGCTTCCAAAAAACTTTGAAATTAATGTTGAAACAGATGCAACGAATTTCACTCATCTTGATAAATTAGATGGGAAAAGGGTATTTAACGATATTAATATCACTACATCAATTGATGATATATCATATTATATTCGTCCTAATTTGCGTTTACATACAGTTAATTATTGGTTAGATACTAATGGTGGCAGTAGTACTAATAATAGCTCTTTAACATCTACATCAAGCAATAAAAGCAATATAATTCCTACTTTTAGCTTAGATAGTAGTTTATTTTTTGAAAGAAAGTTAAAATTATTTGAGGGTAAACAAACCCTAGAACCTAGATTATTCTACGTTTATACGCCATATAAAAATCAAGATAATTTGCCATTATTTGATACTTCAGAACCAGAATTTGGTTTAAATGCTTTATTTAGCAATAACAGATTTATTGGGCATGATAGAATTAGTGATGCAAATCAATTAACAGCAGGTGTTACAAGTAGATGGCTTGATGAAGAAGGCAGAGAAAAAACTTGGATTACAATTGGGCAACGTTATCAATTTGCAGATACTAGAGTAAATTTAGATAATAAATCCTTAAAAGGATTATCTGATGTAATTATTCAAGGAGCGTGGATTCCTAATTCAAGATTATCTACAACAGGTGATGTACAGTTTAATCCACATGATAAAAAGCTTACTAAATTAAGTGCTCAAATTGATTGGTCTCCAAGTTCTAATCAATCCATGGGCGTATCTTACAAATATCGCCAAAAAACAGATGCTACAAATAACAATCCATTTAAGCAAATTAACTTCCTGAGTAAATGGCAACTTCATACAAATTGGAAAGTAAACTCACAAGTAAGTTATGATTTACAAGGAAAAGCATTGAGTAATGCATTTTTTGGCATAGATTATATACACAATTGCTGGCAAATGCGAACAGGTGTAGATAGAGTTGTGGGTAGTGATGGTAAGTATACTACTAGAGGTGTGTTCCAAATTGCATTAAAGGGTTTGGGTAGCGGTTTAGATTGATATTAGAATTGCTTTTATAGCTTATAATAGTTTTAGTTTTTTTAGGGAATATATGAATTATATTCCCACGAATCTAGCTAAGTAAGCTGTAATGTTTCACTTAAATTATTATACATATCCTCTCTTTCCTTAATTACAGAATTGTCTGTCAACTTTATTTTATTCAATTCATTTCTAAGCTTATTTAATTTCTCCGAGTTATATTCTAGCTTAGTGTCTTTATTGTATTTATTTAGTAATTTAAGATTTTGATGTTGGGCAATAATACTAGAGGCTTTGCTTACATATCGATTTGAATATTGCAATCCTGCTTTACCAAAAGTTGATTTAGTTGCATTACGGATTAAATCTTCAAATTCTTTTTTAAAAGAATCATATTCATGAATTGATAAAGGTTTTTCCTTATCATTTTTTAGTTGCTCTAGCCTTGTGTAAAAGCTATCAATTACATCATCTAATAAACCATGAATGCAACAAGGTCCACTTTCAAATATGAATTTTATATCATCTGTTGTTATTAATTTTTTCTCTACAAATTTTTGATATTTTTTGATAATTACAAAATCTTTTTGATTGATTTGTTTAATTTTATCTGTAATAAATTTGAGCTTGCCATTTTTAGTATTACTCAGGTTAGTATAAAATTCTTTCCAATTTGTCTGTTTGATTTTGCTTAGTTTATTAGATTGAAATTTAGAAATATTAAATGCTAATTCTTTAGAAATATATTCTTGCTTTTCAAATTTTTTAACCTCTTCAAATAAATTAACTTCATTTTTATTTACACTTTTCACATTCTTTTGAATTTCTTTGATATCAACAATTTCATCTAAGTTTTTCTCATGTTCTTCAACTATGGTATTTATTTCATTGAGCCATTCAACTAATTGTGAATCTTCAGTTTTATATAAAGTAGCTTTATATGCTCTAAATTTTCTTCTTACCCTAATCATTGAATCAGCATAAGTGCCAAATGATAAAAACATTAACATTCTAATTGCCCATTTAGTTGCAAAAATTTTGCCTTTGGTGCCAATTGGTTTATTTAAAATTTTGCTTTTTTGCTTAAATGATTGATATAAATCATAGTGCATATCAAATTCTTTTTTTGCATGTTCATGCGAGAAGTCTTCATAATTACCATAGCTTAGTTTTCCTGATTCAGCTTCAGTTAGCCCTGAAATATATCGCCCAGTTAATAGCTTATTATTTGAATAAATTACCCCAAAAGTTGAGCCTAAAATTAAGGTTAAAATGGCAACTAATGGAAATCCATGCCCTGTTGAAATAAAATTAGCTGTAGCCATACCAATATTAGCTGCAGCATTTCCTAACCAAAATAATCCATCTATGGCGAGCAGTTTTATGTCTTGAAAAAATCTTTTGCGTAATTTTGGATAGCGATGTAAATCTTTATTAGAGTTATGAATATTACTTTGATAGCCACTAAGTTGAGTTTTATATTCATCTATCTTTTTTTGAATAAATTCAGATGGATTTTTTTCTTTTTCTAAATTAGTAATTAGTTTAGTTAGTTCATCATTAAGTTTGGTAAGCATTTCTAAATTATCGACGCATGCTTGTTTTTGCTTATGATTATTGTGAATATCCAAGCTTTTTTTAGTAATCTGAATGCATCTTTGGGCAACTTTACCTAATGATTTTATCGCAGAAAGTAATAAACCTGTACCAAGCACGCCTTCAGCTGTGAATTTTAACACCACCATTAATGATGATATTGCAGTAAGCCAAGATGTTAGATGTTTTTCAACTCTAAATGCATTTTTATGCTCACTAACATATTGTTTTGCTACAATTTGCCTTATATCAAATTTATTCTCATTTGCATTTTTAACTATGTCTGATGAAATTTTAGTATAGTGTTTTTTATATTTCTGATGCAGATGATTTAATTCACGCCATAAGCCTAAACAGCTGTGTAAAATTAATGGATTTGCGATTGAAGTAGCAACCACAGAGCCAATATCAGCTGAATTATCTGGGTTAAATGAATGGAATTGTTTTGCTCCACTACCATTTGCAGCTTGAGCTGCATCATCAACAGACTGGCTTGCTGCAACAGATGTTGACGCACAGCAAGCACCACCGATTGCATTTGAATGTTGTGATTGTTGTTCTTGATTAATCCATTTTATAAAAGAATTTTGTTTAATTTTATCAGTTAGTTTTTTTGTTTTATTTGGGTTAGTATTACTACTATTACTATTGTTAATTGCGGTTTTATTTTTATCTATTGCGTCATTTTTATGCAAAAAAGATATGCCACTAAACCCAAACATATTGCCCGAGAACATGCTCATAATTTTATATTGAATAAGTAAAAGGTAAATATGCCTAGAAAATATATAAAATAAATTATATTTCTAAACACTAAGTATTATTTAAATAAAAATTAATTAAATATGGGTGGGCTATGGGCTTTATGATAAAACCAAAGTTTTTCTAAATATCTACAGCTACTAACAAAGCAACTAGATAGAACTAGAATATTATTTAGAACATTGATTTTAATTTTTAGTGGGATTGATGAAAGATTATACGAAAAAGAATTAATTAATTGTTCGCTATAGCAAAAACTACATAATTTATATTTATGCATTTTATGCTCAAACTTTGTATCAACAGCTTTAGATAAAATATGTGATAATTCTTGACCAATATTTTGAGATGATTTTTTAACCTCAAATGATTTGCTACTTGAATTAGTATCAACTCTGACAATACTACAAGCAATAGTATTGGTTTTATATTTATCATAAATATATTCACAATTTGTATATACATTCACAAGCCATAAGCTAATAAATGCTAGACAAAAATAATGAAGAATAAACTTTTTAAACATAAAACATAGGGTTAATATATGTCGAGATTATACATAAAATAGCCTAAATATGCTATAATTTCGCTAGTTAAATCATACAATAATTTACCGTGAATACCATTGATACAAATTCAAATCAAGACAATAATATAAACATAGAAAAAATTAATTTACTTAGTTTTGATTTACCAGCACTTACAAATTGGTGTATGTCAATTGGCGAAAAAGCATTTAGAGCAAAACAGCTATTTAAATGGATTCATCAGTATCGTATGTCTGATTTTAATTTAATGACAGATTTAGCTATTTCATTTCGTGAAAAATTAAATAAGTTAGCCAAAGTAGAGCCGCCAAAAATTGCTAAATTTCATAAATCAGCTGATGGCACAGTAAAATGGCTGATTGATGTGAATGATGGCAATTTAGTTGAAGCAGTTTTTATACCTGAAACTAATCGTGGTACTTTATGCGTATCCAGTCAGGCAGGGTGTGCTGTAAATTGTAAATTCTGTTCAACGGGTAAGCAAGGATTTAGCCGTAATTTATCTACAGCTGAAATAATTGGTCAACTATGGATGGCAGAAAGCTTGTTGCATGAAACGGAAGAATACAAACATCTTGAAAAATCAGAAAGAATAATTACAAATATCGTAATGATGGGAATGGGGGAGCCATTATTAAATTATAGCAATGTAATACCAGCACTTAGAATTATGCTTGATGATTTAGCCTATGGTTTAAGCAGAAGAAGGGTAACATTATCAACTTCTGGCATCATTCCATTTATGGAGAAATTGCATGAATGCCCTGTTTCGTTAGCAGTATCATTACATGCACCAAATGATGAATTAAGAAATATACTTGTTCCAATTAATAAGAAATATCCATTAGCCGAACTTCTAAAAACATGTAGAAACTATCTAGAGCATGCTCCAAGAGATTTTATTACATTTGAATACTGCATGTTGCAAAATTGTAACGATACAGATGAGCATGCATATCAACTAATTGATTTAGTCAAGGATATATCTTGTAAATTTAACTTAATACCATTCAATCCATTCCCACAATCTGGTTTGTTAGCATCAAAGCCAGAACGCATATCTAGCTTTGTAAATATTTTAACTAAAGCAGGAATTGTAACAACTGTAAGAAAAACTAGAGGTGATGATATTGATGCTGCATGCGGTCAATTAGCAGGCGATGTAAGGGATAAAACAAACATTGCTATTAGATTACAAAAGGTTTAAACTAAATAATAATACTAAAGTTTTACCAAATGCGTTATTTATCATATATAACTATCAGTTTAAGTTTTTTACTGCTATCTGCATGTGCTAGCGATGTAAGTAAAACAGATGCAGTATACGAATTGCCAGAAAGTACAAAGCCTGTTCCTGCATCTATGAAACAAAGAGTAGCGGTAAGGCTTGAACTTGCAAAACGTTATATTAGCTTAAAACAATTTGATTTAGCTAATACATTATTAGATGAAATTTTAAAAGAGCAAGATGATAACATAGATGCATTGCATTTAAAAGCAATTAGCTTAATGGGTGCTCAAAATTATGCAGAAGCGGATATATATTTTCAAAAAACATTAGCTAAAACTAATAATCCAGATATACTAAATAATTATGGTTGGTTTTTATGTAAGCAAGCAAATGCTAATGGATTAACATATTTAGCAAAAGTTGAACCTATTGCAAATGCAATTTTATACCCTAAGGTTTTAGCAAATCAAAGCGTATGCTATATGTATCAAAAAGACTACAAAAAAGCAACAGAGCTATTGCAAAAAAGCTTAGAGTTAAATCCTAATTATGTCCCTGCAAATGTTTATTTGGCGTATATTTATGCAAAACAAAATAATACTTTAGGTGCTGAAAACTTATTAAATAAATTAGGTTTACCAAATGTATCAGAACCAGAGTTATTATGGCTTGGAATCAATGTATTCAAGCTTAGCGGTAATACTATTAGTGTAAAATTATGGGGTAATTATTTAGTTTCAGAGTTTCCAAATAGTCAAGAAGTAATTAAATATCATCGAAATTTAGTAGAATAATAAAAAATTATCATAATTCTGTTTATTTTTTACTATAATGAAATCATAAGCAGTTGAGTGAGTAAAATAATATGTATAATAATATAATAGCGGATGAAATGTTCGATACATATCCGCAGCAAAAAGAGTTAGGTAAACTATTGAGAGAGTCTCGTGAAGCTAATGAATTTAGTATTCATGAAATGTCTGAAATCCTTAAAGTTTCCCCCTCTAGGCTAAAACAAATCGAAGCAGGCGATTTTTCTATAATGCATGAAATATATACTAAAAGTTTAGTAACACGTTATGCAAAACACACAAATGTGAATATAGAAAGATTATTCAAACAAATTTGGACTGATAAAAAAATCAGTGTAAATCCAATTGATGAACTTGATAATATCAAATCATCATCTTTATTTGAAAAAGAAAGTGCTGAAATCGATAAATCTGGCAATCACATGTATATGTTCTTAGGTGGTGTTTGTGCTGTTGCCTTGAGTGTATTCGTGGTTAAAGCGTATAGTGGTTTAGATGATTCAAGTAAAACAACTATTGCTGATGCAGGTAATACATCTATTTCCGTATTGACTTTAGATAAAGAGCTAAAATCATATAAAACACTAAGTGCTAAAGCTAAACAGGATATGAAGTTAAGTAAATCCTTACTTGCAAGCAATAAATTAGGCGAAGACTTACCTAATAAAAGCGGTGGAGTAATGGAAGCTAGTTTTAGCCCTGATTCATCAGTTCCTGTATCTTACATTATCAAATCTAATAATTAAAAATTATTAAATGTTAGATTATATTGGTAATATTGTATTTTAGTGGTTTAAATGAGTTATTATTTTTGCTATAGCTGAACTAATAAATAATATCGTAGCGTATATTTTTTAGTTTGGCTGTAATGATATTATGATAGTAATATAGCTTTATCCAAATAAAGCCGAATGACTACCCATTCTCGCATATATTAATGTGTTATTATCTAAATCAATTTTATAAATTAATACCCAGTCAGGTTCAATATGACAATCAAAATATCCTAACCAATTATTCTTTAAAGTGTGATTTTTATACTTTGATGGCAAAGAGAGATTATCAATTAATAAGTCATTGATATCCTTAAATTTGCTCATGTTTTTATTTTGTTTTTTGCAAAGTTTTACATCTTTTTTAAACTGATTAGTATATATAATATCAAGCATCTAAATACCCAATTCTTTATAAAAGTCTTTTTTACTCTTGGCTTTTCTAGTTTTACCATTTTCAATATCATTAATAGCTTGTAGAGTTTTAGAGTTAGGTGTTTTAATTCTTGGGGTAAAGGGCATGCCACTGTCATTTACTGATTGTTGCAAAAATATTCGAATAGCATCTGCTGTACTCATGCCAATAGATGCAAATAATTCATCTGCTTGCTTTTTTAATTCTTCTTTAACCCTTGCTTGAACTATTTTATTTGGCATAATTAACTCCTTATATAATTTAATTATATCATATGCATTCAAAAGTTATGCAAATGAATGCAAAATTTAGCTATTATCACGGATGTTCAAAGAACACATATTGTGTACTGTAGTCGCTTACTTCAAAATATACCTTCTTTTCATCTGCATCAACTTGCATATTCAAATTAGTATCTAAATAGCCATAACCATAGCGGTAAGGGCGTGCTTCTTTTTCATCAGTTCCCAAAGCTGTGCTTAATTTATCAACTTTGATAAATCTTCTTACCAAGTTTTGACCAGCGTAAACTTCTAGCACTCCATTTGTACCTGTCCAGTTTTGAATATTTCTACCAATTTTATTTTGTTGCTCTTGTGTACAACCAATTAATGTAACTAAGCTAAAAATTGCTATGATTTTAAGCATAAATAACTTAGTATATTTAGTGTAATTCATGATAAGCTCCTTAATTATATTATTTATCTAATAGCTATTTAGGATATTGAGCATATTATTACATATATTTCAATTTACCCATTAAGTTTGTACTCAATTCTAGCATGTTAAGCTATAATATAGCCAAACCATAATCATTTGTTCGCAGGCTCATGCTTTGTGGCATATTTGGTGTCATTAAAATTACTTCTAGCTTTTTACTACATATAGTATTTCTAGCGTAATTTTTGCGTCAATTTCGAAATTTTTGACAAATAATTCTAATTTAGCTATATGATATATACTGCTAAATTGCATAATGCAATTTAAATTATTGCAAATACACTTGATTTAACTACAAACAAAATATAGATATGAATAATTACCAAAATAATGTTGACAACACTACTGTTTTTTTAAAAGATTATAATCAACCAAATTGTACTATAAGTCATATAGATTTAAAGTTTCAATTAAATGCTGAAAATACAACAGTAAGCAGTGTAATATTTTTATCTAAGCAACAAAATGCAAAAAATCTTTTTTTACATGGTAAAGATGTAAAATTAATTAGTATTACTGATGAGCAAGGCGTAGAGCCACATTATGAGTTAATAAACGATGGAATATTAATTGATATTCAAAATTATGTTAATGAATTTAAATTATATATATCAAATAGCCTTAACCCAAAAGAAAATACGGAGCTAATGGGGCTATATATTTCTAATAAAAGATTCTTTACCCAATGTGAGCCAGAAGGATTTAGAAAAATTACCTACTTTATGGACAGACCAGATATAATGGCAACCTATAAAGTTGAAATTCATGCTCCTAAAAATGATTTTCCTGTTTTGTTAAGTAATGGAAATTTAATTGAAAGTAAAACATATCATGAGAATGGTATAGAAATGAATTATGCTTTATGGCATGACCCATTTCCAAAACCAAGTTACTTATTTGCATTAGTTGCAGGTGATTTGGTATGCAATGAAAAGTTTGTAGAATTTACTAATGGCATTAAGCATTTACAAATATGGGTAGAACCACAAGATTTAAATAAAACAGAACATGCATTAAATAGCTTAATTAAAAGCATAAAATGGGACGAAAGAAATTATAAACGTCAATTAGACCTTGATAGATTTATGATGGTTGCCGTTAGTGATTTTAATATGGGAGCGATGGAAAACAAGGGTTTGAATATTTTTAATGCAAAATATGTTTTAGCTGACCCACAAATTGCAACAGATAAGGATTATTTTAACATTGAATCTATTGTTGCTCATGAATATTTTCATAATTGGACAGGTAATCGCATTACTTGTAGGGATTGGTTTCAGCTAAGTTTAAAAGAAGGATTAACAGTTTTTAGAGACCAATCTTTTAGTAGCTCACAAAATTACTATGAAGATGATGAGGTAGAAACTAGTCAAAATGATACAGATAGTAATATAGAAGATGATTTAGATAATCCTTACTATTTTGATGAAGAAAATCAAAGCAATAATAAAAATATTGATGATAATATATTAAGTAATATAAAAATTAAATACAAAATCGATACTAATCGCATTCAAAATGTAAACTTCTTGAAACAAAGACAATTTATGGAAGATGCAGGCTCAATGAGGCATGCTGTTCAGCCACAATCTTATAAAGAAATAAATAATTTTTACACAACTACAGTTTATGATAAAGGTGCTGAAGTTGTTGGTATGTACCATACCTTACTCGGTAAAGAAGGCTTCCAAAAAGGTATGCAATTATACTTTAATAAGCATGATGGGCAAGCTGTAACATGCCAAGATTTTTTACAATGCATGAGTGATGCAAATAATAAAGATTTATCACAGTTTAATTTATGGTATACCCAAAGTGGAACGCCACATATTTATGTAACCACACATTATGATGAAACTAAACAGGAATATAGCCTAACAATTAAACAAGATACTCCAGTTGAGCCAAGCAATAAGCCATTTTTGATGCCAATTGCAGTTGGTTTAATTTTAGAAAATGGTAATAGTTTAGATATTTGCTTAAAAAATGCAGATAAAAATACTTTTATTACAGACAATAATAAAACAGCAGTTTTAGAATTATCAAAAGATGAGCAAACATTTACATTTTCAAATGTCCCATCTTTGCCTATACCATCGATATTACGTGGATTTAGTAGCCCTGTAGTTTTACATTATAATTATTCAATATCAGATTTACTACATATTTTAAAACATGATATTGATAGCTTTAATCGTTGGCAAGCATGTCAGTCATTATGGATATGGGCATTAGAGCCGATTATTGAATATTTTAAAAATCAATTTAATTCGATAGATATTGATAATAGAATAACAAAACTAACCTATCAAGATGCAATATCTCTGCCATTAGCAATTAAGCAAAATTTAGAAACAGTAATGCATGCAATTCATGGCTTAGTTTTACCGTTTTATAAATCAAATCTACGAATTGATAATTATGATAGCTTGGAATACAGCGACTTTTTAGCATTATTATGCACAATACCATCAATTGATAGCATTGCAGAACATATGCGTAAAATTGGTAGTAAAATTAATCCACATGCTGTAAATGCAGCAATTCAAGCTAGTGAAATACTATTTGCGTTTAAATATGCTAAAACTTGGAGTAAGATTTATAGCTTTTTATATGAAAATATCAAACAAGAGTATGATTATGGTGCTTATTCATTACGTAATTTACAAAATATGGCATTGTACTACTCAAGCGTGTTTGAAGCTACTTATGCAAAATTTCCAATGCAACAATACTTAACAAGTAAACATATGACTAACACTATGGCTGCTTTAAATGGTTTAATTGCAACTAATCATGTTAAGTTGAATGATTATTTAGATGATTTTTATAATAAATATCAAGATAATCAGTTGTGCTTAGATAAGTGGTTTAGCCTTAAAACATTAGCTAGTAATTGTTATAGAAATAGCTTTGATGCACTAAATGACTTATTGCAACATGAGCAATTTATTTTAACCAATCCTAACCGTGTACGTAGCGTATTATCAGTATTTTTTGCTAGACAAACTATGTTCCATACTAAGCAAGGTTATGCAATTTGGTTGGATTATGTATTAAAATTAGATGCAATAAATCCGCATTTAGCAGCAAATTTAGCTAAAACTCTTGAATCTATAAATTCGTATGATGATGAATATAAGCAAGAAATGTCAGATGTTTTAAATCAAATTTCTAAATCTAATTTATCAAAAGATACGCATGAAATAGTTGAGAATATTATAAAAAATATAGTTTAGTATAAACAAAGAATATATATAAATATAAGTAGGAGGCGTATGCAAAGATGTGGTTATGTAGCAGATGTAAAGAAACAGAAAATCTAAATGTTATAGAAAGAGTTCCGTTGCCTAAATTTTTTAATATGACTAAATGGCTGGGATTGGATTTAAGTAAAACAACAAATACTGTTTACTTATGTGATAATCATAATATTGCTAAATCAGGAATGTTTATTAATGAAACTGATTATCCATTAATTCATAAGGTAGGATTTAAAGAAAAATCTGATAGCTAAACTTAGTTACGTAATACAAAACAAAATCCCCACTTATTAAAATTAATATTTAATTAAGCAGGGATTTTTAATACTAAACTAAAATGATATAAATATTATTTTTTAATATTTTATACTAGAATTAGTTAGCACGGCTACGATACTCATGAGTACGTGTGTCAATTTCAATTTTATCGCCAATTTCACAGAAAATTGGTACAGCAATTTCAAACCCAGTATTAATCTTAGCTGTTTTCATCACTTTACCTGATGTATCGCCTTTAACTGCTGGCTCTGTGTAAACGATTTCACGTACGATAGTTGTTGGTAATTCTACAGAGATAGCTTTTTCATTGTAGAATGTTACTTCACATTCCATACCATCTTGAATGTAGTTGATAGCATCGCCTAAGTTTTCAGCTTCAACTTCATATTGATTGTATTCAGTATCCATAAATGCATATAAAGGGTCAGCAAAGTAAGAATAAGTACATTCTTTCTTTTCTAAGATAATGATATCAATTTTATCATCAGCATTTAATACAATTTGTGCTCCAGAACCATTAAGTAAGTTTTTTAACTTTAATTTAACTACTGCACCACTACGACCACTGCGGGTATATTCAGTTTTTAATACCACCATTGGCTCATTGCCTTGCATGAATACGTTTCCAGCACGTAACTCTTGTGCAATTTTCATTTTATTTGACCTTTGAATATAAAACACATAATGCGATATTGTAGCATAAGTGTTATTTTAGTTCTATATTTTGGATTATTGAAGAAATTAATGGTTTTACACTATATAATCTAAAAAGCATATTGTTTTTATACATAATTTATACTTAACACATATAGCTAATTTTTATATCTACATTGGTTTTTATTATTTTTAATTCTATAAAAATATCGATAAAATCAAATTAAAGCCATTAAATATATTAAGGAGTAAAGATGAAAAATATAACATCACAGATACCACATTTATTAAAGTTAGCTAAAATATCTTTATTCACTTCAATTATGTTATGTGCAAATGGATTAATGGCACAAACTAAATTATTAAATGTATCTTATGACCCTACACGTGAATTATATAAAGAATATAATTCTGCATTTCAACAGTATTGGAAAAAAACTAGTGGCGAAGATATTACAATTGACCAATCTCATGGTGGTTCTGGCAAACAAGCACGTTCAGTAATCGATGGTTTAGATGCTGATGTAGTAACACTTGCATTAGCCTATGATATTGATGCTATCTCTAAAAATGGTGGTTTAATTAATAAAGATTGGCAAACAAAACTCAAAAATAACTCTTCACCTTACACATCAACAATTGTGCTGTTAGTAAGAAAAGGCAATCCTAAAAACATAAAAGACTGGGCTGATTTAGTTAGAAAAGATGTAGAGGTAGTAAGTCCTAATCCAAAAACTTCAGGTGGTGCAAGATGGGGTTACTTAGCAGCTTGGGGTTATGCATTAAAAAAATATAATAATGACCAAGCTAAGGCTAAAGATTTTGTAACTAAAATATTTTCAAATGTAAAAGTATTAGATTCAGGTGCTAGGGGTTCATTAATTAGTTTTAGTGAAAGAAATATCGGAGATGTGGTAATTTCATGGGAAAATGAGGCCTATCTTGCAATGAAGGCAGGTAGTGATAAATTTGAAGTAATTACGCCATCACTTTCTATTTTAGCTGAACCACCTGTAGCAGTGGTTGATAAAATAGTTGATAAACACAACACCCGTAAAGTAGCAACAGCTTACTTGGATTATTTATATAGTGAAGAAGGGCAAAATATTATTGCAAAAAACTTTTATCGCCCTGTAAATGCCAAAGTGTTAGCTAAGTATTCTAATTCTTTTAAACCATTACAATTATTTACTGTAAAAGAGTTATTTGGCAATTGGGATATTGTGCATAAAACACATTTTGCAAACGGTGCTACTTTTGACCAAATCATGTTAGATAAAAATTATGCAAAATAAAACTAAAAAATTAAATAATGTTTTACCTGGATTTAATATATCTTTAGGTTACACTGTTTTTTATCTATCAATAATTGTGCTATTGCCATTGACCTCAATTATTACAAAAACTATGCATTTAACATTTGATGAATTTTGGCAGGCAATCAGTAGTCCACGTGTAGTTGCGTCTTATAAAATTAGTATTAGTTTATCTTTATTGGCTGCTTTGATAAATACTATTTTTGGAAGTATTCTAGCTTGGAGTATTGTAAGGTATAAATTCATTGGGCATAAGTTTGTTGATGGTTTGATTGATTTACCTTTTGCATTGCCAACAGCTGTTGCTGGAATTGCACTTACAGCAATTTATGCACCAAATGGTTGGATAGGAAAGCCATTGGCTGAATTAGGTTTACAGGTAGCTTTTAATAAAGCAGGCATTTTAGTTGCATTAATTTTTATTGGATTACCTTTTGTGGTTAGAACAGTGCAACCAATATTGCAAGAATTAGATTTAGAGCAAGAAGCTGCAGCAGCGAGTTTAGGAGCAAACCGTTGGCAAGTTTTTCGGCGTATAACTTTACCTGCTATTTACCCTGGCTTAATTACAGGGTTTGCTTTAGCTTTTGCTCGCTCATTGGGCGAATATGGTTCCGTAATATTTATTGCAGGTAATATACCCATGGTATCAGAAATCACGCCACTACTGATTGTAAGTTATTTAGAAGAATATGATTACACAAGTGCTACATCAATTGGTATTGTGATGCTATCTGTATCATTTGTATTATTATTTGCGATTAATAAATTACAGTTTTGGGTAGCACGTAAAACAGGTTCTGAAGGTTAGAAAGATTAAGGGATAAATATATATGCAAATTAAATCAGTTATCAGTTCAAATTCTAGCTTACCTATGGCAAGCCAAGATAGTAATTTAGCTAAATATATATTAATTAGTATATCAATTATATTTTTAGGTATATTTTTAATATTGCCTTTGGTCGTAGTATTTAAGCAAGCTTTGGAGCAGGGCTGGAATGTATATATAAAAGCATTGAGTGATAGCGAAGCATTATCTGCAATTAAATTGACATTATTAACTCTAATTATTGTATTGCCATTAAATACTATTTTTGGTTTATTTGCTGCATGGTGTTTAAGTAAATTTATTTTCAAAAGAAAAGCTTTGCTTATGACATTAATTGATTTGCCTTTTTCAATTTCACCAATAGTTGTAGGCTTAATGTACGTTTTACTTTTTGGTCGAAATGGTTGGTTTGGCGAGTGGTTAATTAATCATGATTTTAAAGTTATTTTTGCATTACCAGGGATAGTTTTAGGTACATTATTTGTAACCATGCCTTTTGTCGCTCGGGAGTTACTCGCATTAATGCAAACACAGGGTAAAGAAGAGGAAGAAGCTTCAATAATTTTAGGTGCAAATGGTTTGCAGACTTTTTGGTATGTTACATTACCTAATATAAAATGGAGTTTGCTATACGGAATAATTTTATGTAGTGCTAGAGCAATTGGTGAGTTTGGAGCTGTTTCTGTTTTATCGGGGCATATTCGTAATCAAACAAATACAGTCCCTTTACATATAGAAATACTGTATAACGAATATAATTTCACAGGTGCATTTGCTGTTGCTTCGCTTTTAACAATTTTAGCATTGATTACATTAATTATAAAAAATTGGCTGGAGCATATGAATAGAGAAGACTTATCTCCGATTAATAAATAATAAGTAATATTTAAGAATATATTTTATGTTTAGTTGTAAAGTAGTTGCATATAAAGCGTCAAGAAATGATGTTGAATTTAAAATTCAAGAATTAAAGGTTATAAAACAAAAGCTATTACATTTAGACCAAGTTTTATCTAAAGATAGTACTGAACAGCCAGATATTCAATTATCTAAAGATAAAATTACAAGTATATTTGGCAATGTTATATTAATAAATAAAAATATTACTAATTTAAGTAAGGCATTAATGACGCAAAAAAGAGAAAATATTTCTACATATTTTTTTAATCCATCATAAAATAAATAAAAGTAAATCTATGAGCATACAAGTAAAAAATATACATAAAGCGTTTGGTAATTTTATTGCATTAGATAATGTAAGTATAGATTTCCCAAGTGGGGAGCTAGTTGCATTGCTTGGACCTTCTGGCTGTGGAAAAACAAGCTTATTAAGAATAATTGCAGGGCTAGATATACCAAATAGTGGCGAGGTGTGGTTAGATGGAAAAAATTGCTCTGATATGCATGTAAAGCAAAGGCAAGTTGGATTTGTATTTCAGCATTATGCCTTATTTAAACATATGACAGTTTTTGAAAATGTGGCGTTTGGTTTAAAAATTAAACCTAAGGAACTAAGACCAAGTGATAAAGAAATACATCAAAAGGTCAATGATTTATTAAAATTGGTACAATTAGATTGGTTGGGAGATAGATTTCCTGCACAATTATCAGGTGGACAAAGACAAAGAATTGCATTAGCTCGTGCATTAGCTGTTGAGCCAAAAGTATTGTTGTTAGATGAGCCATTTGGTGCATTAGATGCAAAAGTAAGGCAGGATTTGCGTCGTTGGTTGCGTAGATTGCATGATGAGCTTCATATTACGTCTATATTTGTAACACATGACCAGCAAGAAGCACTTGAGGTTGCTGACCACATTGTGCTAATGCAACAAGGTAAAGTAGTACAAATGGGTTCGCCACATAGTTTATACCAAAAGCCACAAAATGCATTTGTATACGAGTTTTTGGGTGGCACTAATACTTTTGAAGGCAAAGTTGAAGGGGAATATATCCGAATTGGAGAATATCTAATCCCACATTATCAAACTAATTTAGTCTATGGGCAAGATATTAAGGGTTTAAGTCGTCCACATGAAATTGATATAATTACAGATATAAAAAACTATCACTATGGTATTTTAGCGAATATAAAACGTATACATTATATGGGTGGATTAATTCAAATTGAATTGATTGAAACAAAAACACAGAAAATATTTTATTGTGAAACACATATACATTCAGAGCAAATTCAAAAAGAATTTCATATTGATATGCAAGTTAGAATTAATCCTTCAAGCTTACATGTGTTTTAATTTTTTATTTTTATAATTATAATATATAAATAAAATCATAACTGCTAGGCAGGTATACACATTAATTATGCTAGATATTTTTATTCTGCTACTTTAGCTTCCAATTCTAGCCCTAACTCTAGCTCATTTGCTAATTCTTGCAAAGCAATATCAGATGTGCCATTATCTTGGCAGATTTGAATTGTACCTAAAATATATTCTTTTAAGTGTTCGCCCTCAATATTGTTTTTAGCAATAATATCACGAATGATATTTTTTTGTGCTTCTATACTAGCTCTAATCTTATTAATATTTTCTTGATTATCTGATTGTAAGATTTCTTGGATTTGACTTGCATTAGAATTCATATATATTACTCCTTAATTAAATATATCTTATAGCTAAATGATAATTTTTCTTCATATTTGTTATGCTTAAAATTGCTCCTAGCTGTACTATTTGTAATATTTGTACTATCTACGTTACAATTTTTGCGTGTCGCCTCTATGCCAAACAATTCTGATTTAACTATATTTAGCCAAATGTATAATATTATTACCATACTTATATAGTAAGTGTTTATTTTTCAAATTACATTCAATTAGAAATATATGTGTGAATATACAACATTTATGCAGTTTATGTATACTAAATATAACTAGCTATAATTTCAGCACTCAAACCAATTGTATCCATATGTAAAATTCTATGCATATTATGAAATTCTTCAATCATTTCCTTATTTTCAGATTCAAGCAACTTAACTAATCCTTTAAATAACGACTTAGGGTTTGCTCTTTGTTGTAGGTATTCTGGAACAATAAAACGCCCTGCTAAAATATTAGGTAATCCTACATAAGGTAAATATCCTTGGCGTTTCATAATTTGAGCTGTAAGCCATGGTACTTGATATGCAATTAACATAGGCTTTTTATGTAATGCTGTTTCAAGAGTAGCAGTACCACTTGCGACAAGTGCCACATCACAGCTTCTTAAAGCTAGGCTTGAACTATCAGTTAGAGTAATATCTAAATACTTAAATTGGTTTACAAGTTTAACTATTGCTGGTTTAATATTTTGATTAGCAATTGGAATAATAAATTTAATGCGGCGATTTACGTATTTATCCAATAATTGAGCAGTTTCAAGAAAAATGTTGCCCAGATATTTAATTTCAGAATTACGACTACCAGGTAATAAGGCAATTGTAGTTAAATCAGCATTAATGCCTAATTCCTCACGAGCTTTTAATGTATCTGGTTCAAATGCAATTTTACTTGCAAGCGGGTGTCCAACATAACTAGCTTGCACACCTGCTTTATGATAAATTTGTGGCTCAAAAGGAAATAAGCACAGCATATGATTAACAGCTTTTTTAATTTTATGAATTCTTTCCTTACGCCATGCCCAAATTGAAGGGCTAATGAAGTGTACAACAGGAATATCTAGCTTATGTGCATATTGTTCAATATGTAGATTAAAATCAGCAGCATCTATACCTAAATATAAAGATGGTTTATTTTTTTCTAATTGTTTAAGGATATGACTTCTAATATGAAAAATGCGACGCAAAGCAGGTAATGCTTCAACATAACCTCTAACTGCTAAATCATGGCAATCAAACCATTGTTGCTGTCCAATTTGTTTTAACCATGAGCCACCAATTCCGTTAATGTCTACTTCGCAATATGTTTGTAAGTTGTATAAAACATTTGCAGCTAGCATGTCGCCAGATGTTTCGCCCGCAATAGCTGTAACTAACATAGAATCTATTCATTTATTTTTAGAATATATAAATTATAATGATAATTCATCTAGATAGCTAATATGTTTAGTTTTAGCTAAATTTAATATCTATTCATATTATAGTTATAACTATGAGAATTAGAACTAAAATTTCTCATTAAAAAATTTGATATTGAGCCAAGTAAGCTAGGTTTAGAGTATGGATTATTCATCATTCCATATTGATGATAATTATATCCGCCACCATTATCATATGGTTGTTGATAATTCATATGCATAGGTTGAAACATGGTTTGCTGATATGGATTACCACCATGATATTGTTGCCCCATAACACTACTATATACATGTTGCATATTATGACCAGAAGTCAAATTACTAATCATACCCCAAGCACCGCTATTGGTATGCGATGAATTATGGCTATGATTATTAAGTTGAGATATACCAAAATTACTTGCTTTTCTAGCTAAGAATAGTGTAATAAATCCCATAAAATCCCTCGTAATTTTTGATTTTATATATGTTACTTCTATGGTCTAATTAATTATTTAGAATATTTATATATAAAATTTTGAGAATAAACTATTTATCAAACTTGCCGTAAAACCTCGTCCTTCAGGGCGGGGATATAAGGCAACACGAAAAACACGAATAAAAAGCATGGTTTTTAGAGTATTTTGAGTGAAAAAACA
>JBJOQB010000008.1:0-2746 GCA_046050125.1 Pseudomonadota bacterium | reverse complement strand
CACCTGTATAAATTTATACAGGTGTTTTTTTATATCTATACTATTGAAATAATCGCCAAACTACTTTTTAGTAATAAAATCAATTGATTGGCTAGCAATTTTTTCTTTCCAGATAGCAGGCCCTGTTTTGTGAACAGATGTTCCTTCACTATCAACAGCAACAGTTACAGGCATATCTTGCACTTCAAATTCGTAAATTGCTTCCATACCTAAATCTTCAAATCCAACTACTTTTGCACTTCTGATAGCTTTAGAAACTAAGTAAGCTGAACCACCAACTGCCATTAAGTAAGCTGCTTTTTTATGCTTAATTTCTTCAATTGCTGCATCGCCTCTTTCTGCTTTGCCTATCATTGCTAACAAGCCTATATCTAGCATTGTTTTAGTGAATTTATCCATTCGTGTTGCCGTTGTAGGTCCTGCAGGTCCTACTACTTCATCGCCAATTGGGTCAACTGGTCCTACGTAATATATAATTCGGTTATTAAAATCAACAGGTAATTCTTGCCCTTTTGCAATCATATCAGCAATACGTTTGTGAGCAGCATCTCTACCTGTTAAAATTTTACCATTTAGTAATAAAGTTTGCCCTGGTTTCCAGCTAGCTACTTCTTCTTTTGTTAGAGTTTCTAAATTAACTCTTGTGCTAGTTTCTTCGCTTGGTTTCCACATAACTTGTGGCCAATCCTCTAATTTAGGTGCTTCAAGAACAGCAGCACCGCTACCATCAAGTGTAAAATGAACGTGCCTTGTTGCTGCACAGTTTGGAATCATTGCAATTGGTAGTGATGCGGCATGTGTAGGGTAATCTAAAATTTTTACATCTAATACAGTTGTTAATCCGCCTAAGCCTTGAGCACCAATACCCAAAGCATTTACTTTATCCATAATTTCTAGGCGAAGTTCTTCTATACGTGAATTTGCCCCTCTTGCTCTTAATTCTTCAATATCAATATGGCTCATTAAGCTTTCTTTAGCTAATAACATAGCTTTTTCTGGAGTTCCACCAATACCAATACCTAAAATTCCTGGGGGACACCAACCTGCACCCATCGTTGGAACAGTTTTTACTACCCATTCAACTATGCTATCACTTGGATTTAACATCGCTAGTTTTGATTTGTTTTCTGAGCCACCACCTTTAGCTGCACAAGTAACTTCAACACCGCTTCCCTTAACCATTTCATAGTGAATCACTGCAGGTGTGTTATCTTTGCTATTTTGACGTTTGCCAGCTGGGTCAAGTAAAACTGATGCACGTAGTTTATTGTTCGTAGCATTGTAAGCCCTTCTTACCCCTTCATTAACCATATCTGCAATACTCATAGTTGTATCCCATTTGGTATCCATACCAATTTTTAAAAATACAACGCAAATTCCTGTATCTTGGCAGATTGGGCGTTTACCTTGAGCACACATTAAGCTATTAGTTAAAATTTGTGCCATTGCATCTTTTGCTGCTGGATTTTGTTCTTTTTCATAAGCTTTACCAACAGCTTTGATGTAATCAACGGGGTGATAGTAAGAAATATATTGAAATCCGTCAGCAACACTTTGTATAAAATCTTCTTGTTTTATTGGTGCTACTGCTTTTAGAGTAGATGGTGTATGCATATTATTAATTTATTTATTATGTTTTTAATTGTCTATTTTAGCATAAGAGTTGAATAACTCAAGAAACAATTTAGTTTAGTTTAATATTAAGATAGCTAAGTACGGCTATGCTAGCTGTTTCAGCTCTGAGAATTAGATTGCCTAGGCTTACTCCGATACAACCAGCATTAAATAAATCAGACTGTTCTTTATCTGTAAGACCACCTTCTGCACCAATAATATAGTATATAGAATCGTAATTATGTATATTTAAATCATTAATATTAACTATACTTTTGCGTAAATCATCATCAATATTATTTGCTATATTTGTAGTTAAAAATATTTTTAAGGTATTTTCAGGTAAATTTTGTAGTACTTTCATGCAGGCTTGCCAATTATCCAAATTTTGTAATTTGGGCAAGGTATTTCTACCGCATTGCTCACAAGCTGATATTGTAATTTTTGTAAATCGTTGCAGTTTTTTTTCTTTTGCTTCGCCTTTTAAGCTTACATTACTATAACTTGTTGGAACTAAGTATAGATTATCAATCCCAAGTTCTGTAGTTTTTTCAAGAATAAATTCAAGTTTTGCTGGATTAATGAGGCTTTGAATGAGATTAATTGATTTTGGTAATTCACGATTAATTTCCATCTTATCTATAATATGAAAACATACTGATTTTTTATTAATTTCATTAATTTCAGCAGTATATTCCATATTATCTACGCCATTAAACAAAGAGCATAAAGCTCCAATATTTAATCTTAATGCTTTGATATGTTGTAGGATAAATTCGTCATTACATATATAATTTTGTTCAATACCCGATATATCATCATGGTTTATATAAAATCTAGGTGTTATCATATGAATTTTGAAAAGCTTTGCTGTTACTATATTAAGAGTATATTATCCAATACTTATTAAAAAAATTCAAAATATAAATATATCACTTCCATAAAAAAAATAGATATGCTAGAATAAATCACGTCGTAAATTGTTAAACAATGTTAACTTATTGTTTATAATTTTCGATCTCCTCTGTAGTTTTTTTAACACCAGCATTTGTTGGTGTTTTTTTATGTCTAAATTCTACCTATTCCCTAGTTCTTATTTTGCGTATGCTTAGCAATTACGTTATAATCAATA
>JBJOQB010000007.1:0-6405 GCA_046050125.1 Pseudomonadota bacterium | reverse complement strand
GATAATGAAATACACAGATTTGCTATTAATAATAGTAGTAACATAGGAAAAAACACAGTAAACGTTTTAAAATTAAATGATAATTTTCGCATAAAGAGTAGAGTGGAAATTTTTTCTGCATTTAATTCAATTCAAATTAATTTAATTGAACAATCGTTTGAAATATATCAAGAAAAATCTATAGATAAGAATTTAGATAATTTGATTAAAGATATTGAATCATTACTCATGTTATGCCAACCAAATAAAAATTATTCAGCTATCTATTCAACTATGTTACACTCTAACCATAAATATAAAAAAATATTTCAATATTTAAAAGAACATAGTTTATTAACTGAAGAACTGAATCAACTACATGAAATGAGTTTAAATTCAAGTCTACATTTTTATGGATAACATAAAAAATAATGTTCTATAATCTCTAAATAATCTAAAAATATGGAATTCTTCTCTCATTTTTGGCAACAGCATATAGCTTTTGCTATGTTATCATTATTATTAATTGGTTTTGTCGCTGGCTTTGTCGATAGCATCGCAGGTGGTGGCGGATTGTTTTCTGTAACAGGATTTTTGTTTCTAGGACTTCCTCCAACTGAAAGTTTGGCACAAGCTAAGATTAGTAGTTTTGCTGGCACATCAGTTGCATTTAAAAATTTCCTAAAAGGTAAAAAAATAATATTTAAATTTATACTTTACGGTATACCATTTGCTTTATTAGGTGCTTACCTTGGCACAAAAGCATTAATGCTTATTGACAAAAATGTGGTGGGTAAAGTTGTAGCATGTATGATGCCATTTGGTATTTTATTATTTGCTTTGCCAAAAAATAAATCCCTTGAGCATAAAGAACTTGGTAATCTTGATTATTATTTTCTAATACCCTTAGTATGTTTATGTATTGGTTTTTATGATGGATTTTTTGGGCCAGGCACAGGAAGTTTTTTAATTTTAGCCTTTCACTATATTCTAAAAATGGATTTGCTAACTGCTTCAGCAAATTCAAAAGCTTTTAATTTAGCTTCAAATATTGGTGCTTTATATGTGTTCATAGTAGCAAAAAAAGTAATATGGGCGATTGTAATATTCCCAATAGCAGGCAATATGTTGGGAAATTATATAGGTAGCAAATTAGCAATTAGTAAAGGTGCGGATTTAATAAAAAAAATCCTCTTAGTTTCTTTAACTTGTTTATATATTAGCTTGCTGATTAAGTATATATAGCCATAGCTATACGTAGTTATTCCATATATATTAAATCCTAGTGTATAATCATTTATTAAAATAAATTCTAAGCATTATCCATGTTTACAGGTATAATTCAAGAGCTTGGCGAAGTGGTTGAGAAATTAGCAATAGCTGGTGAAAAACAAGGATTAAATATATCAATCAAAGTTTCTAATAACCAATTTTTGCAAGATGTACAAATTGGCGATTCAATTGCTATTAATGGTGCTTGTATGACAGTTGTATCATTAAATGATAATATATTTAGCTTTGATATTTCTGCGCATAGTTTAGATTTAATAGTGAATATGCAAATTGGCATGCTGGTAAATCTAGAAAAAGCTTTACGAGCTAATTCATTTTTAGGTGGGCATATTGTTACAGGTCATGTAGATGGCATGGCGTTAGTGCATACTTTCAAAAAAATAGATGAAAGTTATCTTTTAAAAATAATAATTGATAATTCAAAAAATGCTTTAGGTAAATTTATGGCAGTTAAGGGTTCTGTTACTATAAATGGCGTCTCTTTAACAGTAAATGATGTAGAAGATATTGATAACTTTACCATATTAAGCTGTAATTTAATTCCGCATACTATTCAAAAAACTTCTTTACAATATTTATCTGTTAATAGTCCTGTAAATATAGAAATAGATGTTTTGTGTAGGTATATGGATAGAATGTTGAGTTTTAATATAGCAAAATGATAATTATTTTTCATATTTGTTGTCCTAAAAATTGCTCCTAGCTGTACTATTTGTACTATCTTAGTCGCAATTTTAGCGTCCGCCTCTATGACAAGCAATTCTAATTTAGCTATAATAAGCTATAACTATAGAAAAAAAGGTATTATGCAGTTTTCATTATTTGATTGGTTAGCTAGTGCTAGCATTTTGATAAAAATTATTATGGCGTGTTTACTAATTATGTCATTACTAAGTTGGAGTTTGATTTTTGCAAAGTATTGGCAGTTAAAAAATGTACAGATAAAACAATATCTTAAAACATTAGAATTTGAGCCAAATCTACAAGCTATATATCAAAAACTATCAAATTCAAAGATAACAGATGCAGAATCAGTGGTTTACACTGCGATTGTGTCATTTAAACAATATCAACATCAACCATTAGATATACAATTACAAAATACAGAACGTAGCATTTGTATAAATTTAGATGATAAATTTAGTGTTTTTACAAAAAATATCAGCATTTTAGCATCTATAGCAAATATCGCTCCTTACATTGGATTGCTTGGTACAGTAATTGGAATTATGCATACCTTTTTAAATTTAGGCGACACAAGTAATTCATTAGGTATACAGCAAATTGCACCAAGTATTGCTGAAAGTTTGATTGTTACAGCGATGGGATTAATTGTAGCAATTCCTGCAAGCATGGCTTATAGTTATTTTGCAGATAAAATCAATGATATACAAACATCTTTTTATACATTAAAAGATAGAATTATTAATCTTCTTACTTTAAATTAAGACTTAATATATGCCAAATAATTCACGTGTTTCTAGGTCTAGAAATTCTGCACCACAAATTAATGCTAATATTAATATTGTGCCTTATGTAGATGTTATGTTAGTTTTAATTGTTATTCTTTTAGCCAGTGCATCTAGTGTTTTGCCAAGCATAATTAACTTGCCTAAAGTAGGACAAAAATCAGTTAAAATTTCTGCTAAGCCAACTATGATAATTATTGATAATCAAGGTAGTTTAAGCTTAAATCAAGCTAAATTTGCTGATATTGATAGATTAATTCAAGAATTAAAACTAAAATATTCATTAGAACAATCAATTATAATAGCAGGGGATAAAGATTCACGCTATGAATATATCGTTTCAGCAATGTCAAACTTAAAAAAAGCAGGCTTTACAAAAGTTGGTTTGCTTGTGAAGACACAAAAATAAAAATATGCAAAATAATCGTAATTCAATTAATTCTTTTATTTTAGCATTTGCAGTACATGCAATTTTAGTTGTATGTGCTTTATTGTATAAAATTACCCCACCAATTGAAGTTGATAATCAAGTAGAGATATGGGAAGAAGAAACTTTAAGTATAAATAATGATAAACCAAAAGAGAATATAAATAAAAAAGAAATCCAAAAAAAACAAATTGAAATTGTTAAAACAGAACCTGTTAAGTTAGCACCTACTATTATTCCAGTAAAACCACAAGTATTGAATACTAATTTAGTACAGAAAAATATTAAAGCAGAGAAATTATATAAAGAAAATGCTGATATTGCACTCAATAGAATTAATAAGCTTAATAAAATTAGAACAATAGAAGAGCAAAAACAAGCTGAAGAATTAGAAAGACGCAAAAATGAGATAAAGCAGAAAGAATTAGCTAAAATAAAAAATGATATAAAAATTAAAGAACAACAAAATAAAAAGTTAGCTAAATCTGAGCCAAAAAATGAAGATAAATTAAAAAAAGAAGAGCCTAAAAAAGAAACTAAGCCACAAAATAATCCTAAAATTGTTTCAAAGGCATTAGTAAAAGAAACACCAAAGAATAATACAGCTGATGAAATGCGTAAAGCAAATTTAGCTCGTTTAATGCAAAATTCTAGCAATGATAATGCACAAGCAAATACTAAATCAAACACCAATACTATTATAAATATCACTAAAAATAGTTCTGCTTCTTCTAATAATTCTGGTAGTAGTGGATTATCTTCTTCATACAAAGCTAAAATTCAAAGTATAATTAAACGCCATATCAAATATAATGGCGATAGTGGCTCAATTGCAACTATAACATTAAGAATTGATGCTAGAGGAAATATATTATTAAAAAGTATTGCTAAATCAAGTGGTAATAATGCTTGGGATAGTAGTGCATTACGAGCAATTGAAGATGCTGAGCCATTTCCACCGCCTGAAAGTGGAGAGACAACAACAATGACATTAAATATAAAATCAGATTAGTGTACACATATAGTATAATACTATATAAGACATATAATTTAAAAAATAGAGAGAACACCATAATATGCAAAATACCTATCTAGACATTGCAAAGCAAAATTTATTAGAGCCATATTCAATCGATAATAATCATTTAGATGTTATTCTTGCTAAGCTTATGAGTAAAGGTGCAAATCATGCAGATTTATATTTTCAATATACAGAAAATGAAGCATGGGTACTAGATGAAGGAATTATAAAAAGCGGTAGCTATAGCATAGATAAAGGCGTGGGTGTACGTAGTGTTTATGGCGAAAAAACAGCATTCGCATACACAGACCAAATTAGCTTACAAGCTATAGAACAAGCTGTTAAAACAAATATCAGCATTGGCGAACAAGATACTACGATAAAAATTCCAAGTTTTAATATTCTTCCAATCCAAAAACTTTACACAGACACAAATCCATTAAATACTCTAACCAGCGAACAAAAAATTGAGTTATTACAGTATATAGATACAACTGTTAGAAGAAATAATTACATTAAAAATGTTATCGCTTCGATTAGTGCTGAATATGATGTGGTTTTAATTGCAAGAGCTGATGGAAAATTAGTAGCTGATATTCGTCCATTGGTAAGATTATCTATCACTATTATGTTAGAAAAAGATGGAAAACATGAAAAAGGTAATAGTGGTGGCGGTGGTAGATTTACCTATAATTATTTTACACATGAAGTCATCAATCACTATATTCAAGATGCATTAACAATAGCTCATAATAATTTAGAAGCAAAACCAGCACCAGCAGGCATGATGCCCGTTGTACTTGGTTCAGGTTGGCCAGGTGTTTTATTACATGAGGCAATAGGTCATGGTTTAGAAGGCGATTTCAATAGAAAAGGTAGCAGTGCATTTAGTAATAAGATAGGGCAACAAGTAGCAGCAAAAGGTATTACTATAGTTGATGATGGCACTATACAAGATAGAAGAGGCTCATTGAATGTAGATGATGAAGGAAATCCAACATCGTGTAATGTACTTATTGAAGATGGCATTTTAACAGGTTATATGCAAGATGAAATGAATGCTAAGCTTATGGGAATGCCAGTTACGGGAAATGGCAGACGTGAAAGCTATGCAAGCATACCAATGCCACGAATGACAAACACACATATGCTAAATGGTAAGTATAGCCCTGAAGAAATTATATCAAGTGTAAAACATGGTATATACGCTACTCATTTTGAGGGTGGGCAAGTAGATATTACAAATGGTAAATTTGTATTTACTGCATCGCAAGCATTTTTAATTGAAAATGGTAAAATTACCTATCCATTAAAAGGTGCAACTTTAATTGGTAATGGACCAGAAAGCTTAAAATATGTAAGCATGATTGGTAATGATACTAGACTAGATAGCGGTGTTGGTGTGTGTGGTAAGGCTGGTCAAAGTGTGTCTGTTGGTGTAGGACAGCCAACATTATTAATCGATAATATGACTGTTGGTGGAACAGCATAATTATATATTATTTATAAAATCACTAGCAAATTATTCGCCTCGCATAAATAATTTATCTAAAAAATTCAATGGCAGTTCTATCCAAGTTGGTCTGCCATGATTACAGTAGTTACCTTTATGCGTTATTTCAATTGAACGCAGTAAGGCATTCATTTCAGATAGACTTAATTTATCATTTGCCCTTACTGCTTTATGGCATGCCATTGTTGATAAAATTTTATGCTTATGTTGTTCGGTTAGATTTTGAATAATATTGGTGCTTAAGCTATTATTATTCATACCAACATCATGTAATTCATTTGCTAGTATTTCATCGATTATATTATTTACTAAATCTTTGATATTATTTTTATCTAGCAATTTAGGCAAACTAAAAACATGTAATTCAAGCTTATCTTCAAATAATTTTGTAATAAATCCCAGCTTTTCTAATATATGAACAGAACTAGCAATTTTTGCTATCGTTACATCATCTAATCGCACAATATGTGGCACAAGCAGATGTTGTATGGTAATCTCACAATTCTCGCCATGCATTTGTTGCTTTAAGCTTTCATATAAAACACGTTCATGTGCTGCATGCATATCTACTACAATTAAGCCATTTTGATTTTGTGCAAGAATGTAAATGCTATGCAGTTGACCAATAGCAAAACCTAGGCTATTTATATTACTTGTATCATTAATATCATTTACATCATCTATATTTGTATATAAATTATTA
>JBJOQB010000006.1:0-7237 GCA_046050125.1 Pseudomonadota bacterium | reverse complement strand
ATTATATGAGAATTACAAGTATCATCATATGTGTAGCATCTAGTTTGTTTGCTAGCTATGCTAATTCAGCTAATTCAATTAAGCCAACAAATTCAAACAATGTAACCAACACAATTGGGATTGAGAATAAATCTCAATTAAATAAGCAAACCTATTACTATAAATTAGATAATGGATTAAGTTTAGTGATTAAGCCAGATAATAAATCTCCTACCGCCATACAAATGGTTTGGTATAAAGTAGGTAGCATTGATGAGTCATCAAATAAAACTGGATTATCTCATATACTTGAACATTTAATGTTTAAAGGCACTAAAAAAACACCTGAATTTTCAAAAGTTATGGCTGATTTAGGTGCTAGAGAAAATGCATTTACCAATAATAGTTATACTGTCTATCATCAACAATTACCATCTACCAATCTAAAAGAAGCTATATATTTAGAAGCGGATAGAATGCGTAATTTAGATTTATCAAAATCAAAAGAATTTCATGAAAAATTTATAAAAGAATTAAATGTGATTCAAGAGGAAAGGCGATTAAGGGTAGATAATCAACCAGATAATAAATTATATGAGCAATTGCTAGCAACTGCCTACATAGCAAATGGTGTGCGTAAGCCTACAATAGGTTGGATGGACGATATATATAACACCAAAGTATGCGATGCTAGAAATTGGTATAATAAATACTATCACCCAAACAATGCAACGGTAGTAATTGTTGGAGATGTGAATCCAGCGGAGGTATACAATTGGGTTAAAGATGCCTATGGCGTGTATAAACCAGAATATAATATCTCTTATTATAACACACAAGAACCAGAGCAAGATGGTAAAAGGTCGGTTGAGTTGCATTCAAAGCAAGTTAAAGACCCGAGCGTATACATGCTATACAAAACTCCAAGTTATGAAGATAAGCCTAGACATGTACTATCTTTAGTTTTACTAAGCACTTTATTAAGTGGTTATGATTATGCTTATTTAGATAAAAAATTGGTAAAGCAGGATAAATTATTATCTTCAGTAAGCACTAGTCAGGGCTTAATTCAAAGAGCTAAATCTCACTTTTTAATATATGCAAAACCATATACTAATCCAGATAGCATACCAGCGATTATTCAAACGCAAATTACTGATTTTGCTAAGAATATTACAGATTCTGAATTAAATAGGGCAAAAAAACAATGGGTTGCAAATAATGTGTATAAAAAAGATTCTCTATTAAATACTGCTATGGAATTAGGTGTAGCCTATACAAATGGATATGATTATAAAATTTTTGACGACATACAAGCCAATATCCAAAAAATTAGTATAGATGATATTCAAGAAGTTGTTGAATTATATTTTACAAATAAGTCATTGACTGTTGGTACTATAATACCTGAGAATACCAAGCCCTTATGATAATTTAAACAATTTAATTCACATCTTTTATAAAAATCAACTGATAAAATAATAGATGTGAATTATGTAACTGAGTTGCTAAGTTAATATACTTAAAATATACTTAAGCTTGCGGTAAAGTTACTCCAACTTGTCCTTGATACTTGCCTTGTCGGTCTTTATAAGATGTTTTGCATACCTCATCACTTTGGAAGAAAAGCACTTGAGCACAACCCTCATAAGCGTATATTTTAGCTGGTAAAGGTGTTGTATTACTAAATTCAAGCGTTACATAACCTTCCCATTCTGGCTCAAACGGCGTAACATTTACAATTATTCCGCAACGTGCATATGTACTTTTACCAACGCATACTGTTAAAACATCTCGAGGTATTTTAAAGTATTCAACTGTACGAGCTAAAGCAAATGAGTTTGGTGGAATGATGCACACATCGCCAACTACATCTACAAATGCTTTATCATCAAAGTTTTTTGGGTCAACTACAGTGTTAAATACATTAGTAAACACCTTAAATTCATTAGCACATCTAATATCATATCCATAACTTGATGTGCCATATGAAATAATTTTTCTTTCGTTCTCAAAACGAACCTGTTCAGCACTAAACGGTGTTATCATACCATTTTCTGCTTGTTCTATTATCCATTTATCTGATTTTATTGTCATAATTAATTATCTACATTATTAAGCATTGTTGAGAATATAAGCTATATGGGCTATATGAATTAGCTTCTTTAGGGTCAATGTAATAATCATATTTCATGGTTAGTTTTAAATTATCATCAATTCTTGGAATTGCATTAAAATCACTAGCAATTTCTGACATTAATTCTAGCCCATACTTTTTGTTTTCTTGAATAAATTTCTGCTGTCTTTTATCTGTGCATATATTTACAGTAAATTCTGGTTTTTTTAGATTATGTTGATTAATGGTAAACCTGAATAAGTCAAGCCCTGTTGAATTGCTAACATCAATTCCAATTTTCTTTGCTTGCCTTAATACCACTGCTTTTTCAAGTCGAGGTAGAAAAATGTAATGATATACAAGCCCAGCTTTGTCTAAATACCAAGATTTTTTATACGATATCATGTTTGCCCTATTTTATGTGTTAAATATTTATTCCATATGATAATTTGGTGCTTCTTTAGTAATTTGCACATCATGTACATGTGATTCACGCATACCAGCCGATGTAATTTGTACAAATTTTGCATTTTCATGCCAAGTTGGAATATCAGCACAGCCACAGTAACCCATTGAAGCACGTACTCCACCAGCTAATTGTCGGAATATGTTAATTACGCTACCTTTATATGGCACTCGTCCTTCAATACCTTCTGGTACTAATTTGTCTGTATTTGAGCGTGCATCTTGGAAGTACCTATCTGCAGAACCATCTTTCATCGCTCCTACTGAACCCATACCACGATAACTCTTATAGCTTCTGCCTTGGTATAAAAATACTTCACCAGGGGCTTCTTCTGTTCCTGCAAACATTCCGCCCATCATCGCACAGCTTGCACCTGCCGCAATTGCTTTAGCTACATCGCCAGAGTACCTAATTCCACCATCAGCAATTACACCAATATCTGTCCCTTTTAAGGCTTTAGCAACATTACTAACAGCACTAATTTGTGGTACACCAACACCAGCAATAATACGAGTAGTGCATATGCTACCTGGTCCTATACCAACTTTCACTGCATCAGCACCTGCTTTGGCTAAAGCTAGTGCAGCATCAGCAGAAGCAATATTACCACCAATTACTTGTACTTGAGGGTAATTTTGTTTAATCCATGTGATTTGTTCTAAAACACCCTTGCTATGTCCGTGGGCAGTATCAACTACTAAAACATCTACTCCAGCATTTACAAGTAATGAAACTCTTTCTTGATTACCAGCACCAACTCCAACTGCAGCACCAACTAGCAATCTTCCTTGCTCATCTTTACATGCATTTGGGTGTTCATGTGCTTTTTGAATATCTTTAGCGGTAATTAATCCCACTAATTCAAAACCAGCATTAACTACTAACACTCGTTCTAAACGATACTGATGCATTAATTGTTTTGCAACTTCAAGATTTTGATGTGGGCTAACTGTAATTAACTTTTCTTTTGGTGTCATTTTATCAGCAACAATAGCACCTAAATTCATTTCAAATCTAATATCACGATTTGTAATAATTCCAACAACTTGTTTGCTATTTGCATCAACTACGGGAAATCCAGAAACACCATATTGTGATGATAACTCTAAAACCTCGCCAATTGTTTGATGTGCAAAAACAGTAATCGGGTCTTTTAAAATACCAGATTCAAAACGCTTAACTTTAGCTACATGTTTTGCTTGTTGTTCAGGGGTAAGATTTTTATGGATTATACCCATTCCACCCTCTTGAGCCATTACTATTGCTAAATTTGCTTCTGTAACAGTATCCATTGCTGCAGACATAATAGGCACATTTAGGGTAATTGTTTTTGTAAGCTTAGTTTTTAGGGAAACATTACTAGGGAGAATTTCAGAGTAATCTGGCACTAGCAAAACATCGTCGAAAGTTAGTGCTTGTTGAATAATATTCATGATAAAACGTATAGTTCCAATGACGCATTATACTCTAGTGCATGTGTTTTTGCAAACTATAACAATCATTTATTTTACTTTTGCATAATATTCTAAGAAAATTTTTACGCTATTGTATTAAAAATATCTTCATATTTTATAATTACTTTGGTGAATTTTTTATATAATCAATTAAGTATAATATAAACATTGGATATGCTAAAAATAATGCATATATGCCAATATACGTATACATAATTTGTAATATCAAAATAGCAGGCAGTGCATTGCTAACTAAAATTATGAGTGAAGACATAAAAGCAGAAAACATGAGTAAACTTGGAATATTAAATACTTTTCTTAAGTGTGCATAAATACACATTCCAATTAAAATGCCACCACCTTGGTATAGTAAAATATGATTTATAAAATGTTTGTATATATAATCTTGATACATTAAATTAAGTATCAGTAAAACTGAAAATGACAAAAAAACTAACCAATCAAACAAGCTGGCTTTATTTTTTGGCATAAATATTATGTTAAAGTAATATTGAAAATTAATATTTGATTTATGTAATAAGCTAGTAAAGCTAAATTGATTAAGATAACTCATGATTTGCCTTTTTATTATTATAATTTTGTTAAATAAACAATTACATATATTTATTATAGGTTTTGCCTTGTATAAATCAAATATTTAGCTAAGATGTTTGTAATATGTATGTATTTTGTATATATCAGATATTTACAGAGCGTAAAAGAATTTAAATTTTAAGATTTTTTTGATGAAACAGATGAGTTAATTTCATCTGTTTAAGTGTGATTTGGTGTTGTCTTTTATAATATTATACAGAATTTTTATTGCAAGCTTTACTAAATTTGCATTTATAACATTTTTTAAACAGATAATCTAAACTAATTTTACCACTTCCTAAAGATAGTAAAGGTAAAAACATAATTAAGAAAATTAGTGGTAATTTATAGTTGCCTAATCCATCATTTTGCTCATCAAGAATGCGATAGCCTGTAAGTACATCGCTTAATGAATGCCATTTGTCTGAAAAGTGAACGCTTATCATAGCTACAATTGTAATAATAATTAAATTAAAGCTAAAAAAGCGAGTTGCCAAACCTAAAAATAAGGCAATACCGCCAATTAACTCAAAACCCATAGCTAAATGCCAATTAATATTTGCAGATAGTAAGTTGAAGGGAAAGGGGAAACTAATCTCTGCAAACCAGTTTTGACCTGTAAATTTATTATATCCTGCCTCAAAAAATTCCCAACCTAGACATAACCTGAAAAAAAGAGGAATAATATGTTGATTCATATTTTCTAAGCTGTTTGTTATTTTAGAATAAAAATTACAAACCTTATCACAGATTATTTTTGCCATGTTATGTCCTTAGGTTATATATACGTGGATAGTATATATTTACTTATATTATAAATAGTTATTATTATTTAGATTTTTTATCCGCACCGCATTTACCTGCAGCACATTTAGCATCGCTAGCTTTTTTATTAGCACCACATTTACCAGCTCCACACTTGCCATCAACAGTTTTGCTTGCATTTTCATAGCCACTGTTTAATTGAGTTGCACTTGCATTTGTATCTACCGCACTTGCAATTTGAATAGAGCCAACCATACATGCTACGCCACATAAAGCCAATAGAGCTGATTTTTTGTTTTTCATTTTGTATCCTTTTAGATTAAAAAATAGTAGTAGCAATATCTTATATCCATAAAAATATATTTGCTATACTTGTAACTTAGACGTAAAAAAATGCAACACCTTACAATTATTTTATAAATTATTTTTTATGAGTAGTTTTTGGATTAGCTATATTGGTTTTTTACATATGTAATCTATGTATAACACTAATGTATACATGTTTAGGTGTTTTGGGTAAAATGTAAAATTACCTTTTATTATGTATAATCACGTAATATCTATCGAAGTATAAAATCATGAAAATAAATATTAAAAATCTTGGTGTAGTTAAAGATGCTACTATTGATTTAAGCAAAAAATTAACTGTTTTTTGTGGGGAAAATGGAACGGGTAAAACTTATGTTTCTTATTTGTTGTATGGTTTTCTGTCTGATAAAACTACATATATGGGTTCAAATATAGATAATCATAATAATATAATTATTAATTCTATTATGGATAGTATTAATAAATATTCTTCTAATGAGATAAATATTGACGTAAACTTAATTGATTTTTTAGATAAAAATATTAAACATACTTACGATAATATTCATTCAATTTTCCCATGCACTAATAAACATCTCCTTTCTGCATTAAATATTGAAATAACTAATCAAAATGAATTAAAACAACATTTTTATGATTTAATTATTAATCATAAAACATTCAATGAAAATTTACAAAACATGTTTATATTAGATAAACAATCTAATAGTAATATTATAAATATTCAAATGAAATCTCCATTCTTTTACAATGAAGATGCAAGAAATATTATTGGGTTTGAAATTTTTATTATTGCTGGAAGTATAAATGATTACATATATAGAGAAATATACAAAACTAATAAAGTTTTCTTTCTTCCAATTGAAAGAAGTGCTATTCCTTTATTTAGACAAGATATATCTATATCTAAATTAAGATATGATGCAAGAAAAAATAACTCTGAGAATTATGCAACACCTATTTTAGATTATATAGAATTTACGCAAGATTTAGCACGTACCACTAGAAAAGATAGTAAATTTAAGAATTTGGCTTCTGAAATCGAAAAAAAAATACTAAATGGTAAAATAAAAATTGATAAAAAATTTGGAACAGTAAAATATAATAGTAATAGAGAAAAAGATTTAGAATTAGACTTTGACTTAACATCATCACTAGTAAAAAACTTAAGTGGTTTAGTTATTTATTTGAGGCATAAAGCTGAATTAAATGATTTAATCATCATCGATGAACCAGAACTAAACCTGCACCCCTCTAATCAAATTTTATTGGCTAGAATTTTTGCAAAATTAATTCGTGCTGGTTTACGCTTAGTAATTAGTACACATAGTGATTACATAATACGTGAACTTAACAATTTAATTATGATTGGCAATGATAATAAAGATGATGAATATTTAAATAAAGATGACATTGGGGCTTACTTATTTAAGTTTAAAAATACAACAGCAAAGAGTGTAGTTGTGGAAGATATAACAAAGACAATTACTGAGCGTGGTTTCACCTTTGAAACATTTGACAAAACAATAAAAG
>JBJOQB010000005.1:0-2774 GCA_046050125.1 Pseudomonadota bacterium | reverse complement strand
TTTCAAAAACTAAAGAAATGGTTGATTTAACTATGCGATTATGGATTAATGTTAATCAAACTCAAGAATTTGATAGACTTAGGGATATATTTCTATCATCTATCTATAAATAAATACTCTCATAAAATTATCTATGTTTACAATCCGCAAATCAAATGAACGAGGCTCCGCAGACCATGGCTGGCTAAAATCAATGCATACATTTTCTTTTGCTAGTTATTATGATGCAAAACATATGGGGTTTAGTGTACTACGTGTAATTAATGAGGATTTTATTCAAGGTGGCACTGGTTTTGGTATGCACCCACACCGAGATATGGAAATTATCACCTATATGGTTGATGGTGCTTTGGAGCATCAAGATTCTATGGGGAATACGGCTGTTATAAATGCTGGAGAAGTACAACGCATGAGTGCAGGAACAGGGGTTAAACATTCAGAATATAACCACTTAGAAAATAAAAACACTCACTTACTACAAATTTGGATTTTACCAGAACAAAAAAGAATTGAACCAAGTTATGAGCAAAAATCTTTTACTGAAGATTTTAAATGCAATGATTTTGTGTTAGTTGTATCAAAAAATGGGCGTAATTCCTCAATATCCATTAATCAAGATATTGATATGTACGTAACAAAAGCACAAAATGATGGAGAAAAAACTTTTAAACATCGTAATTTATGGCTGCAGGTTATTAAAGGAGATGTATATATAAATAATTTAGATGATAATAATATTGAGCTATCATCTGGAGATGCAGTAGCAATAAGTGATGTTGAAGCAATAAAAATAAAATGGAATAGCGGAAGTGAGTTTATTTTATTTGATTTACCTTAAATATTAATTTCAACACAATTAAAATAAAAACAACGTAATTCTAAAATAGATAAATTAGCTGTAGATATATGCTATAATCCGTAAACTAAATATTATCAGTTATTAACAAGGTTGCTATGGATATTAGATGGTTAGAAGATTTTATTACCTTATCTGAAGTTGGTTCATTTTCTAAAGCATCTGCCTTAAGGCATTCTAGCCAACCTGCTTTTTCACGTAGAATTCAATCACTAGAAAGTTGGGTTGGTAGCGATTTAATTGACCGTACTAGCTATCCAACTAAGCTTACAACCGCAGGCGTTTTGTTTTATGAGCAAGCTTTAAGTATTTTAACCAAAGCAAATGAAGCACGCCATATGTTGAGGCATGCTCAAACTACTTTTATTGAGTTTGCTGTACCGCATAATTTATCTTTGAATTTTTTTCCAAAGTGGCTATATCGTATGCAGGCTAATATTGGAAATATTCCATCTCGACTACGTGCGGTTAATGTGCATGACGGTGTAATGATGCTGTTAGAAGGTGGTTGCGATTTGCTTATGATTTATCATCACCCTTATCAACCCATCGAATTGAATAAAAATCAATATCATCACATCTGTTTAGGGCAAGAAAAATTTGCACCTTACAGCCGAGCTGATTGGCAAGGCAAACCCTTGCATTCAATTGCACATAAGCAAAATAACGTGCCATTTTTAGCCTATTCCCCTAATGCTTATTTAGGTAGAATGAGCCATTATTTATTAGAAAAACAAGATGTATGCCTAGATAAATGCTATGAAACTGATATGGCTGAAGCTTTAAAATTCATGACGATTGAAGGGCATGGTATGGCATTTTTACCTGAAACAGCTATACATAATGAAATTGAAAATGGTATTTTAGTAAGAGCAGATGACGTAGCAAATGGTATAGATTTGTCTACAACTTTAGAAATTCGCTTGTACAAACATCTATCAAACAGCCATAATATTACACATAAAAATCAAGAAATGCTTAATAGTATTTGGGAATATTTATCTGAACATTAATATAGCTAAAGTAACATGTATATAAAAAATATCAATCCCACGCCTAAATTTTGGTTACATGTTACGCAACAAATCAAATTATTTATAAATAATAATGATGATAATTTTAGTAGCTCAAATGCAGAGTGTATAATAATTGTTCCTACTGCAAATCATATCCCTGTGCTGGAAAACAGCTTATCTCAAGCAAAATTTAATGTATTGCCTAGTATTCAAACTCTTAATCATATTTTAAATGAATATAATTTCAGCTATAAAAACTATAATCAGTATCAAGAATATCTAAAGCTTTATCAATTTTTTAAGCATAATAATGAATTATGGAATTTAACTACAGCAAAAAGCGTTAGCCAGAAGTGGCAATTTATTCAAACCATGGTTGATACATGCCATGAGTTAAGCAAAAAGTATTTGAATAGCTATTCTTTAGCTGTAAATGTAGATGAAAATATAGATGAATTAATCATGTCATGTATTGAGAAAGAATACATATCTTTAAGTCAAAAAGTTGCAAATGCTGAAGCACAGATATTACTTAATATTTGGAAACATACAATTAGTCAGGAAAATCAGCCATTTTATACATGGAATGCATGCCGAGAATTTGCCCAATATATTATTCAGAACACTAATAAAAAAATTATATATATTCAGTTTGATGATGAAGATGAAAATATTTCACATATTTACGATGAATTTAAACAAAGTAATTTGGATAGAATATTAATTATTAAAGTTAGTTTGGATTTTGTAGAAAATAATTATATAAAGCATATTTTAGATTTATTTCCTGAAGCTAATTATAATTCTAGTTATCAAAATATTAGCATTAATCATCATAAACAAGATGTTACAGAAAATTCTTTTAATACCAATAATCTTAAAATTGTAAAATGCAATGATTT
>JBJOQB010000004.1:0-9957 GCA_046050125.1 Pseudomonadota bacterium | reverse complement strand
ACAGCATCTTTATATTTATAATCATGTTCTACTTTATAATGCTGATTAAACATACTAAATAATTGGCTTAATTTATCCGTAGATTCTTTTTTTATACGATTAATTTGTATTAAATAAATATCATGGCTTAGCTTTTCAATAAACTCATCTTTATCTTGAGTAATTAATTCATTTGTGTTTAAATCAATTAAATTACATTCTGCTTTGATAAATGGATTTGTATGCTCTAAATTAAAACCTAAAAAGTAAATTGCAATAATGGGTAAGTAATCAGTATTACCATTGGCTAAAACACTTTCTTCTTTATAATGTTTTGCTAAATAATTTCTAAAACGACCAATATCTAATTGATTTTCGCTTTTTTGTAATTCTACAATTATGCTTCTTTCTGTTTTATCGTCTAATTGAATTGTGCATGAATAATCATAGCGGATAATCCTTAATTCTTTTATGCCATGAATTACCTTCTCTTGTTGAATTGGCTGAAGTTTTACTACTTTTTTATCTAGTAAATTTTCAATAATATACTTAGCAACTTCTACATTTGCTATCATGTACTTGAAAAATGTGTCGTAGATTGGATTTGCTATTTTCATGATTTTATTTTGTGGTTTACTTTATGTTTATATTATATCAAGATTTGAGAGTATTAATTATATGGAGTCATACCTGCGAAGGCATGTATCCAGAACAATGGTAAAATTATATGGATTCCCACCTACGTGGGAATGACACTTATTTTTGATATTTTATAATTGAATTGAATAAAGAATGCTTTTAGCTATAATTATATTTCAGCTAGTTCTTTATCATTTGTATGCAAAACTTCAAATATTGGTAATTGTTTGCCTTCTAAAAATTCTAAGAATGCACCGCCACCAGTTGAAATATAGCTCACATCTTTTTCAATATCATACTTAGCAATTGCAGCTAATGTGTCGCCACCACCCGCAATTGAGAATGCTGGGGAGTTAGCAATCGCTTGTGCAATCGCTTTTGTACCATTACCAAATGAATCCCACTCAAAAACGCCAACAGGCCCATTCCAAACAATAGTTTTTGAATCCATAATTTGCTGTTGTAGTGCTTTAGCTGTGTTTGGCCCAATATCTAAAATTAAATCATCTGCTTCAATATCGCTTACTGCTTTTATGATTGGTGTAGCATTTTGGCTAAATTCTTTTGCAACAACTACATCAGTAGGAATTGGTACAGTTGCACCACGTGCATTCATTTTTGCGATAATCGTTTTAGCTTGTTCTACTAAATCAGGTTCTGCTAATGATTTTCCGATGTTTAAACCACTAGCAAGCATAAATGTGTTAGCAATTCCACCACCTACGATTAATCTATCTACTTTATCTGCTAAACTTTCTAAAATGCTTAATTTAGTTGATACTTTTGAGCCTGCAACAATTGCTAGCAAAGGCTTAGCTGGGCTATGTAATGCTTGTGCTAATGCATCTAATTCATTAGCCAGTAAAGGACCTGCACATGCAATTTTTACATATTTAGCGATACCATGCGTAGTTGCTTCTGCTCTGTGTGATGTACCAAAAGCATCATGTACAAAAATATCACATAAATTAGCCATTTTTTGTGCTAGTTCATCATTATTCTTTTTTTCGCCTTTATTTAAACGGCAGTTTTCAAGCAATACTACTTGTCCATTTTCTACGCTTACGCCATTTTCAACCCAATTGCTTAGTAATTTTACTTCTTGCCCAAGTAATTCACTTAAACGCTTAGCTACAAGTGCTAAACTATCATTTGCTGTGAATTCTCCTTCTGTTGGACGCCCTAAATGTGAGGTTACCATCACACCAGCACCTGCATTTAATGCTAATTTAATTGCTGGGATTGAGGCTTTAATGCGTGTATCTTCTGATATATTGCCGTTATCATCTAAAGGTACATTTAAATCACTACGGATAAAAACTTTTTTACCTTGAATTGATGTTGATTGAATTAAATCGCTAAATTTTAATATATTCATATATTACTCCTTGTTTATAAATTAATCCGTTTTTAATGCTCTTCTGTATTGTATTGCTTCTGCTATATGTTGTTGTAAAATTTGCTCACTATTATCTAAATCTGCGATTGTGCGCGCTACTTTTATGGCTCTATGGCATGCACGTGCTGACCAACCCAATTTTTGCATTGCTTGTTTTAATAAATTAATGCTAGTTTCATGTAAATTACAATATTCATCAATTTCTGCACCACTTAAAAATGCATTTGGTTTATTTTGTCTTTCTATTTGCTTAGTCCTTGCAATAATTACACGTTGTGCTACTTGTGTTGAGCATTCTGCTGGTTTGGTTGAGTTATCATTAGTATTTGAAGAATTTCCTCCACCTAGTAACTCATCATTACTTAGTGCTGGTACTTCAATTTGTAAATCTATTCTATCTAAAAATGGACCTGATAATCTACCTTGATAGCGTTTTACTTGCTCTTGCGTACATCGACATGCTTTAGTTGCATGACCAAGGTAACCACATGGGCATGGATTCATTGCTGCAATTAACTGAAACTTAGCGGGAAAATCTGCTTGTCTGCCTGCTCTTGAGATGGTTATACTTCCTGTTTCTAAAGGCTCACGTAGTACTTCAAGTACTTTTCTATCAAATTCAGGTAATTCATCTAAAAACAGTACACCATTATGTGCAAGGCTTATTTCCCCCGGTTTTGGGTTTGAACTTCCGCCAACCATTGCTACAGCTGATGCAGTGTGATGCGGAGACCTAAAAGGGCGTTTTTTCCATTCTTTGACATCAAAGCTACCAATTAAGCTGTTAATTGCTGCACTTTCAAGTGCTTCATGATGTGTCATTTGTGGTAGGATTGATGGTAGACGTGATGCTAGCATTGATTTGCCAGTTCCGGGAGAACCTACCATGAGTAATGAATGATTTCCAGCAGCAGCAATTTCTAAGGCTCTTTTTGCTAAGTACTGACCTTTGACGTCTTTTAAATTTGGATATTCTGATGTATAGTTTATTTGATTTTGTAAATTTGATAAGTTATTTATTTCATTTGGCTCTACAAATTCGCCATATAGCATTTTACATGCTGAATTTAGGCTATCTATGCCAATTACGTCAATGCCGTTAACTAGCCTAGCTTCGCTTGCATTTACTAATGGGAGTACAAATTTTCTAGCTTCTTGTTTTTGATTATTATTTTGATTATTTATAATATATGTATTATTCTCAAATAAAGCTACAGCCATAGCTAAGCTTCCACGAATGCTACGCAATTCTCCTGATAATGATAATTCGCCTGCCCATTCGTATTTATGTAAATTATCACTAGGAATTTGACCTGTTGCAGCTAAAATACCAATTGCTATGGGTAAATCAAATCTACCTGATTCTTTAGGTAAATCTGCAGGAGCTAAATTTACAGTGAATTTACGAGCTGGAAACTCAAAACCACTGTTTAAAATAGCTGCTCTTACTCTGTCCCTAGCTTCCCTTACTTCTACTTCAGCTAATCCTACAATTGTAAAGCTTGGTAGACCATTTGCAACATGAACTTCTACTTGAACTTGAGGGGATTTTACCCCCGATAATCCTCTGGAATATACTAATGCTAAACTCATAATTATTATTTTAGATAAAATACTATAAAGAACAAAAAAGCCAAATATTGATTATAATTTTAAGAGCTTTTATTTGGCAATTAACATTTAGACATATAACTTGTTTTATATTTTTGTAATCTAGGCGTAAGCAAAAAATCTGACAAAGATAGTACAAACAGTACAGCTAGGAGGATTTTTAAGTACAACAACGATGACATAAAATAGAGAATTAGCTATACTTCTTCTTTTTGGAATGACACTGCATCATGTTGCGAACTGTGCAAATTTACAGCAGTGTTATTAATATTGTTGTTATTATTGTTGTGATGAGGATTATCATGATTTAATAATTCATCTAATTGCTTTTCGATTAAATCTAGCTTTGCTCTAGTATGCTGTAAAACCTGTTTTTGAATTTCAAACTCTTCTCTAGTAACTAAATCTAGTTTACTAAATGTATTATTCATTAGAGATTTGATGTGAGATTGTACGTCTTTAGCTGGGGAATTTTGCAACATTGATTCGATTTTTTGTTGCATATCTTGCAGAATGTTTAATGGGTTCATATACGCCTCTTTAAGATTAGCATTAATGAACCCATTATAGCATAATTAATATGTGATGTATTAAATATACACTATTATTGTATACCTGATTTCACAATTTCACGCCAGCTTAAACGACCTTTTACTGATTTGGTAGGTACATTCATACCAGCTCTATTGGCCTCATCATTTTGATTTATTAAATTTGAGTCACTAGCACCACCAGCAAAAACATAAGCTACATCTGATAACAATCCACCTTGCTCTGAAAATTGTTTACTATCAAATGAACCTAACATTTTCATAGCAGGCATTACTAAAGCTTCCCCTACAAACTTATTATCAATTTTTGAGTAAGCACCTAAGCCAGTATATAAATCCGCATAAGATATTGTACCAGCACTTTTTCCACAATATCCCTTTGAGAAATCACCAATTAATTGTGTAGTAAATATTAGTGTATTACCTCTTATGCGTGGACTAAATATAGAACGCTCCCCTTCTGCTAAACTATTATTAAAGTTAATATACCAACCATTCCCTAATTTGTCTTCATTGCTAACTTTACTAATTGTTAAATCACTTTTCATTTCTCGTTTAGCTAAATCATTTAATGTAAATGTTTTTTCTCCTAACGTATCATGAATAGAAAATAATGATTGCTGAGTATGCTTTAAAGACCCTAAATCATTTAAACCAAAGTACCTACCCGTTCCAAATGCTACTATTAGTCCACCATCTTTTGATAGTGCTACTGTTGGTCTAGAGGTAATTGGTCTTAGCGTATTTTCATTTGAGCTTTTGAATACTTTCTTAACTTTTACTTCAGAATCGTAAGGACTTACGCCACCTTCAAATGCTTTAGCATCGTAAGAATATCTCCATAAATTCCCTTGCAAATCACCCATGTAAAAATATACAGTTCTACTACCATAACCAATAATTCTTGGTGCTGTTAAACCATTATTAGTTACATTTTTCATATCTGAATCTGTAATTTCAATTTTACGATAATTACAGCTATCACATTCACCTAATTTCCATGGAGTACCATATTTTCTATCTGTTTTGAGTAAGAATAAATACATTTTATTTTTTGGCTGTCCTGCTTCATCGTAAGTAGTAGTACTATTAATGTTATTATATCCACTAGTTACTGCTACAAAGCTTTCTAGCTTATCTTGCATTTTTCCTTGACTATCTTGATACTTACCTGTCCACACAGTTACAAACGAAGGTTGACCAATGAAATAACCCATATCAGGATCATCTTTATCTGTAAATTCAAATATTACATTTGAAGGACTAACATTTGATGTTCTTGAATGATGTAAATTACTTACATCTAATGCAAACACACCCTTAGCACCTGCACCAAATCCACTAGCTACAATTGTAACTGGTTTAGAATATTTTTTTTGATTATTTGGGATAATTGTTCTTGCAACGGGTGCTCCTTCAATTAGAGGCTTAGCTACATATCCTTGCATATCAATATCGTACATTTTTGGTAAAGTCTCTCTAGGAATATACGAGAACATTACCCTACCTTCATCAGCATCAATACCATGTAACATACCATCATTTGATGTCAAGTAAAGCATTGACCTTCCGTATTTATCCGATGGCGGATAGTATTCAATTGTACTATTTGAAGTTGAACCTAGTACAAAATCACGCTTTCTAAACACCTTTTTATCTGTACTAGTTTGCTCATCATCAGATGAACCTCTAATGTAATCAATTCTTTTCTTAACTAATGTAGTTAAATCAAGAGAAGGAGTTACTTTTTCAGATAAACCAAGTTTTAAAGTTGATATTGCATCTGCATCACCCGCTGTATTAATATCAGCATAAGTAAAATTAACTGCATTATTTCTTTCTAGTGTTGGTTTACCATCAGTGCCATCTTTAAATCCACCACCTAAAATAACATTTCTAGTAGCATGATTTCTTAAAGTCCACTTCACATTCCCTTCCCAGTCTTTTGTATCAGCCGTTTCCTTTGATTTAACTTTATTTCCATCTGCAGCATCAAGATACATTTGATATTTTTTCAATTCTGTACTGATACTTGTATCCAAACTTGATGCATTTGTACGCAAATTGTTTTGGAATCTGTATACTTCTCTTGAACCATCTTCTTGCCAATCTAAATTTTGAGTAACGCCAGCAGAGATATTACCACTTACATCTACAGGTATTTTAAATGCTCTTCTTATGTTATATATAATATTATTTGGACTAGATGGATATAGATAACCTTTTACAGGCATTGCAGTATCTATTTCATCTGGTGTTCCGTATGTTTTTTTATAATTCCAGTTAGAGCAAGTTTTACCTTGACTTACTAAATTATCTATCTCATTTTGGGTATGGCTTCCATATATACCACCAGTATATAAGCTACAATCACTACCACTTTTTTCTCCAACATCAATAACAGTACTTTTTATCTTAATACTATTAATAGAAGAGTTATTTTGATAATTTATTCCATTAAAATTTGCTCCTGCAAATATAGCCGAACTTATATATCTATTTTGACTTCCACTAAACCATTCAGACTGACTAGCATCTGAAAGAGGATTGGTTAAATTATGTAGACTTGGATTAATGATATTTATTAAATCCTTTAGATTTGTACCTGTAAAAAAGTTATTTTCATGAATCGCAGTACTTTGCCAAGTAGGGCTAGAAACATACTCTGATCTCCAATTATTTGTATCTGCTATTGATATTACGCTTAAATTATCTTTTTCACATACACTTCTAACAGGCTCGTCTATATTATTTGCTGCCCAATCCCAATTTTTAATAAATGGAAAAGTATCTGTATGTAATCGTAATGCCTCCTGTTTATTGAAAATTAAAGAGTTATTTATTCTATTATAAACATGTAAAGGATCTCTATTTGTTACAGGGTCAGAACTAAGTGAAGGTAAATTTAGGTCACTAGTTGATTTTTTATAGTTGGCTAAATATCTAAATGTTTCTCCTACAAGTTCTGTATAGGCATCTAAACCTCTATACTTATCATAAAAACCAAATTGATTTAAATAGTTTATAATACTTGTTCCATTAGCTACGGATTCATTACCTTTTATTTCTGATTTATACGATGCAAAAAAGTCATTATTTTGTATCATAGTGCCATCAGAAGAATATTTATGATTTATATCAGGAAATATTACTCCAGTATTTGCGTCCCATTCTTGCTGATTATTTTGATAAAAATTGAGATTAGTATCATAATATTTTTTCCCAATAAATCTTGCATTTGCCCTAAGTACTCCCCCCCACATTAAATCCCTTGTATCTGTTGCCCATGTATTCAATAATCCATTTCCTAGAAGGTTATTTTCAGCAAAAACTAAGTTACTAGTAAAAATATCTTTTAATTTATTAGAAATATTTAAGTATCCTAGTAAAGAAAATCTAGTGTTTTGACTATTTTGTTGCAATACACCTTCTGGCTTATATTTTCCATTCGGATATTTTATGCAGTAATCAGGCCTCAAAGATGCGTCTAATGGATTACATACTTGTACTTTTGCATTATATTTTGTTACTAAAGGATTAACTTCCATGTTACTACAATCTCTAGTAACTAATGCACTACTGTCATCACTAAAATATATTTTTTCACCACAGTTATTTGCAAATTTATGATTAACAAGAGGAGCTACTCCAGTTGCACTATTATATCTCATAGGGAAAAGAGGAAAATAAAAAGCTTCTATATCTAATCCCAAATCTACACTACCATCTATTTTTGTTATTAGATCGCCCTTATTATTAGTTCTTGCTCTTTTTAGAATAGTCAAGTCTGGAGTATCAATATCTCTACTCCCACCTGTAAGTGCATATCTAAATATATCTAATGTTGTATGCGTTGCCCAATTCATAAAATTACCTGAAAATTGTCCGCTTGGGCAAGAATTATTTGAATCAATCAATACACTAGGATAAAAATATCCAGCACTTGTATTATATAAATAACATAATTTATGATTAAAATACCCTAAATTATTTTGCTGTTTATTTGAAAGAACTGCACTGCTATTAGTAAATTCCGTTCCTTCAACACCGCCAATATTAAGAGTAACATTTGACCATGCTGCCGCCGCTATTGTAAACTCTACTGAAACTGGTAATGATATATGAGGTGTTTTGCCTTTAAATGCATAAAGCGGTTTATCATAAAATAAAACCTCTTCTATAGATTCAGCACGTGCGACAAAGCTTGATATAGCACAAATACAAAATAATGATACAAAAATCATTTTCAATAAATATGACTGATTTGTACAATGTAACTTCATAATTACCCCTACTAAATATTGGTATAATAATAAGCTAAAGGTACTGAATATACATCTTTAGTATTATTAATATATAAAACTATTAAACAATTATTGTTATTTTACGTATTACATCTCTGTGTAATTTGACCATCTACAATATTTTTACAAATATAAATTGAGCCCATTCTATCAACCATCATACCAATTGTTGAATTATCCCCTAAATTCATTCCTGTTTTTTTAGAGAAACCTACAAAAATAGCTTGATTACCAGTTAGAAATGAAGTGTTAGCATACGGAACACCTGCTGATGTGTAACCAAAATTAGTTGCCGCAGTTATAGCTGTAGATGAGGTTTTTATACCAACTAGTGAAGATAAAAAAGATGAATTAATTTTTTGACGTGTAACTAAACTGCTATCGGCTGTGTTAGTTACAATCCATTCCCCACTTACTAGTGAAATTGACACATTTGAACGCATAGAAATTGAAGTTTGCCTTGCAACTTTGAAGATACCTAATACCTGAGTTGCAGCTGAAGTTTCAGCCTGAGTGTTGTAAACACTTACTATAGATGGAATAGCAATTATTGCTAAAATCCCAATAATACCAAATGTAACAATCAATTCAAGCAAGGTAAAACCCTTAACAAGATATTTTTTCATACTTTATTATACCTATTTTTACCTACTATTTGACCAACATTCTGTAGTTTTATCTACAGCGTTTTTATCCACCGCTGTTTGTACTTCATTCGAGTTTAGTGTAATTTGACTACATAAAGTTTCGCTATTTGCCCATAATGTATTAGGTGTCATAGTTAAAGTAACCACTCCACTTGCTTCAGCATATGCTATATTGTAGCCTATAGTTGTTGTACTTCCATTATTAGTTGATGTAAGGTAACCTGCCACCGTCCCTGCTGTAATTTGTGCAGGTGTTGGATAATTTAAATTTCTGGTTTTAAACTGTTCAACCGCCAACATATCTGCTTGTAAAATGGCTAAAGCTTGAGCTCGGTTACTACGCACAATATAATTTTTATAGTTTGGAATTGCAATTGTGGCTAATATTGCCACTATCCCAACAACTATCATAACCTCAATTAGGGTAAAACCTAACTTATTTTTTTTATTGTTAATTATCATTTCAATACCTTATTAATATTGGCCGTTACCAGGAGAAATATTTCTTGTATAGCTTGCATTTGTACCATAACTACATTTTGAAGTACCCTCTTCAAACCTGTATATCTCTTGTAATTTAGTAAATACATTCTGGTTATATCTACCATAACCCACTACTGTGAATCTGTACTGCCACTCATTATTACCTTCAGTTCCTGTAGGTAATTTTGTTTGTATAGCTTCAATAATGTAACGTGGCTCTCTTGCTGAACCAAACAAACCTGTACCTAAACTATCCCTACCTGAAAACTGCCCATATCTCGCAAAACCAATTTCTGTATCGCCTGAATGTAAAGTCTCCCAATATTTTGGGTCATCATCGCCAT
>JBJOQB010000003.1:0-2692 GCA_046050125.1 Pseudomonadota bacterium | reverse complement strand
TATGTCATTTAAAATATTATAACCATAGTAAAAATTTTTATACTTTTCTAAAAAGATTTATTCCAGAATATAAAAACATTAAGCAAAAATTAGAATTATTCTTAAGCTAACATATACATATAATAAAAAACCTACCAATACCCATTACTTTAAAATTAAGGTAAAATTTCAAAAAATAATCATAAATTACATCTTATTACATTATGAGCGAAAACCTTACACACCTGCAAAACGAATTACAGCAAACTGATTACCTTGACCCATTTACGCAAAAGCCGTTTAACATTAGTATAGATGACTCTTTATACATGATTAAATTAGAATTTAATTACTGTGCATCAAGTAAATTTGCACAATATAAAGAATTACTACAACCATTATTTGATAAATATTATCCTAATTATAGCATTGATTGGAATATCAATATTAAAGCACAAGCTGTAAGCAATAATGTACCTCGTTTGGAAAATATTAAAAATATTATTGCTGTGGTTTCTGGCAAAGGCGGCGTAGGTAAATCAACAACAGCAGTTAATCTTGCAATTGCTTTACTGCAAGAAGGTGGCGGGCAAGTAAAAGTAGGCATTTTAGATGCGGATATTTATGGCCCATCTATACCAATATTACTTGGAATTAGTGGCAAACCACAAATTGATGAACATAAAAATATGCTACCAATCTTTGCACATGGTTTACTGTGTAATTCAATTGGTTTAGTGGTAGATAATGCACCAACAATATGGCGAGGACCTATGGCAACAGGTGCATTTAATCAATTACTAACTCAAACAAATTGGGGTGATTTAGATTATCTAATTATTGATATGCCACCTGGAACAGGCGATATTCAGCTTACATTAGCCCAAAAAGTACCTGTAACTGCTGCTGTAATTGTTACTACGCCACAAACAGTTGCTACATTAGATGCACAAAAAGGCATGGAAATGTTACATAAAGTTAATGTGCATATTGCTGGTGTAGTTGAAAACATGAGCCAACATATATGCTCTAACTGTGGGCATATTGAACATATTTTTGCTGGAAGTGGTGCTGAACACTTAGCACAATTAGGGAAAGTTGATATACTGGGACATCTTCCACTTGATGCTAACATAGGCAAATTAAGCGATGAAGGAATACCAATTACTTGTGCTGAATATGAAAATCCGACAAGCAAAATTTATCGTGATATTGCAGTAAAATTGACTAGTAATATTAGTTTATTAAAAAAAGACACACAACATTTATTTAAAGTTGTAGCTGGATAGTAGAGAAAGATATATAATAAATACATATAAAATATAGCTAATTATTTAACCACACTAAATGATAATTAATTGGCTATTTCTGTTACAACTTCAATAATTCAAAGCAAAATGAGTATAGTTTACAATAGCAATATAAAATCTTTACCAATGTTACACCAAGGAAAAGTAAGAGATAACTATGAAGTAGATGATAAGCATTTACTAATGGTTACTACAGATAGATTATCTGCATTTGATGTAATTTTAGGCGAACCAATTCCACATAAAGGAAAAGTTTTAAACCAAATGGCATTGTTTTGGTTTGATTTACTTAAAGATGTAATTCCAAATCACTTAACAGGAATTGCTCCAAGCCAAGTAGTTAAAGATACTGAATTACACTTAGTTAGAAATCGTAGTGTAGTTGTAAAAAAATTAAAGCCAATTTTAGTTGAGGCTGTTGTAAGAGGTTATATGTCTGGCTCTGGCTGGAAAGACTACAAAGCTACAGGTAGCATCTGCGGTATTAATTTACCTGAAGGCATGCGTAATAGCCAAAAATTTAATGAGCCAATTTTCACACCAGCATCAAAAGCTGAAGTTGGCGAGCATGATGAAAATATCACATATGAGAAAATGCAAAATTTAATTGGTTCAGAACTAGCCGATAAAATTAAAGAAAAAAGTGTAGAACTATACAAAAAAGCGAGCGAATTTGCACTAACTCGTGGCATAATTATTGCTGATACAAAGTTTGAATTTGGTTTAGATGAAAATGATAATCTCGTTTTAATGGACGAAATTTTAACGCCTGATTCTTCAAGATTTTGGACAGTTGACAGCTATGCTCTTGATATCAATCCGCCTTCATTTGATAAGCAATTTGTGCGTGATTGGCTTGAAAATCAACCATGGAATAAAACAGCACCTGCACCGCAATTACCAAAAGATGTGCAAGAAAGAACGGCAGCAAAATACCAAGAAGCATTTTTACGTATTACAGGTAGACCTGTAAGCATTTAAATAATGCAAATTGTTATCTAAAACTAAAAATAGTAACTTAAAATAGCCTGATATTTATAAAATTTATCGGGCTAATTAATATCAACTATATAAATTCATAGTAACTTTTACAAAATATTTCGCTAGATATACCCTAGATTATGTTAGTATAGTAGAAGTAAGGATAATTAATATTCTTCTAAAATTAATCAAATTATACTAAATTATTAGATATGAAAACTAAATCATCATCACTTGACAAACCTTCATTTGCTAAACCTGTTATAAATTATTTAGAAATTAAACTCTCAAATCAATTTTCGAGAGTATTTATTTATAGATAGATGATAGAAATATATCCCTAAGTCTATCAAATTCTTGAGTTTGATTAACATTAATCCATAATCGCATAGTTAAATCAACCATTTCTTTAGTTTTTGAAA
>JBJOQB010000002.1:0-18284 GCA_046050125.1 Pseudomonadota bacterium | reverse complement strand
ATCCAAATTTGCGTATTATCATGGTACGTGCAACAGATGTACCAACTTACGTGCGTTACGGTGCTGCAGATATTGGTATTGCAGGTAAAGATGTGCTAATTGAACATGGTTTAGATGGTTTGTATACTCCAATTGATTTAGAAATTGCTAAATGTAGCATTGCTGTAGCAGCACCAAATGACTTTGATTATGCTAAAAGTATACAACAAGGACGCATAACAGTTGCAACCAAATATGTAAAAACAGCACAAGAGCATTTTACAAACAAAGGCATACATGCTGATATTATTAAACTATACGGCTCAATGGAATTAGCTCCATTAGTAGGGTTGGCTGATGTAATTGTAGATTTAGTTTCTACAGGTAACACGCTCAAAGCTAATAATTTAAAAATGATTGAAAAAATATGTGAAATTAGCTCAAAATTAATTGTGAATAAAGCGAGTTATAAAACTAAATTAACTGATATGCAAAATATTATTAATATATTTCAACAAGCAAAGGTAAGCGTATAATGTTAGATATTTCAATATTAAATGCAAATAGCAAAAATTTTTGGTCAGAATTAGATAATGCCATTCAATTAGATATATCTCAAGATATTTCAATTCAGCACACTGTAAATGACATCTTGATGAATGTAAAAACATATGGCGATAAATCAGTAATTGAATATACAAATAAATTTGATAATCGAGAATTGCGAGTAGCCCAAGATTTTTGCTTAACGCCTGCACATTTAAAAAATGCATTTGATAATTTAGCACAAGAACAAAAAGATGCATTACAACATGCTTATAATCGTTTATTGGAATATCATCAACGCCAACGTGCAATTTCTGGGGAATCATGGGAGTTTTACGATGAACATGATAATTTGTTGGGGCAAAAAGTAAGCCCAATCGATAGCGTAGGTATTTATGTTCCGGGGGGTAAGGCATCTTATCCATCTTCAGTATTAATGAATGCTGTTCCTGCTAAAGTTGCAGGCGTCCCAAATATTGTTATGGTAGTACCTTCTCCGCAAAATTATTTGAATGATTTAGTTTTAGCTGCTGCACATTTGGCAGGTGTAAATAAGGTATATACAATTGGTGGAGCTCAAGCAATTGCAGCTTTGGCTTATGGTACGCAAACTATTCCAGCAGTAAATAAAATTGTAGGGCCAGGCAATGCTTATGTAGCACAAGCTAAACGCCAAGTTTTTGGTAAAGTTGGTATTGATATGATAGCAGGTCCTTCAGAAATACTAATAATTGCTGATGGAAGCGTTAATCCTGATTGGGTTGCTATGGATTTATTCAGTCAAGCAGAGCATGATGAATTAGCACAAAGCATTTTAGTAAGCTTAGATGAAGATTATAGCCAAAAAGTTATACAAAGCATGAATAAATTGATTGAAGATATGCCACGTAAGGAAATTATTGCACAAAGTATCAACAATCGTGGATTAATTATTAATGTGAATAATATCCAAGCAGCTTGTAAAATTAGTAATTACATTGCCCCTGAACATTTAGAAATATCTTCTGCAAAAAATTATGATGAATATTTGCCATTAATTCAAAATGCTGGTGCAATTTTTATTGGGGCTTACAGTAGTGAGGCATTAGGTGATTACTGTGCAGGACCTAATCATGTACTGCCAACCTCTGGAACTGCAAAATTTTCATCGCCTTTAGGTGTTTATGATTTCCAAAAGCGTAGTAGCATTTTACACATTACTAAAGAAGGTGCAAATGAATTAGGTAGCACTACGCAAATTTTAGCATTGGGTGAGGGTTTGCAAGCACATGCAAAAAGTGCAGAGTTTAGAATGAAGAAGGGGTAATTATTAAGGTATAGCTAAATGAAAGTTATCGATAGAAATTCGCAAAATGTTTGTAAAAAACTTACATGTGCCTTACAGGAAAAGTGTGTATCTTATAATGATTCAGACCCATGGGAAAAACACTTTTTTATACTAAATAAATCACAAAAAAAATTAAAAGTATTAATAAGTAATACATCATGGATACTTAATCCAAACGAAGTAATTTCTGTACATAAGTTTTGCTTATTTAGCCCCATACTATTGAGTATCCGCAGAATCATCAGTGTCCTGAAAATTATCATATTGATATAGATATAATGCTTAAAGGCTTAAGCCATTAGTTAAAAGTGGGGAGATTGAGTTACAATCTCATGATGTTGGTATGTTTAGCGGTATTTGCGATAAAAATAAAATGATTCCGATTGATTGACAATCAATCTTTAACGTTACCCTACTTCTTTCTCACAACTAAAGTAATAAATTTTCTATCAGGATTATTTTCACAAATTAGCGGTGGTATATGATACAAGCCACCACTACCATGTTTACCTCCTGTCATAATTAATGCATGCCCCCAAGGAGTTTCAGTTAAGCTTTTTAGAGTATCTGGATAGTATTCCACATATTTATCAGTAGAAAGACCATATTTAGCTTTAGTTGCATGTATTTCTTGAGATTGGCGAGATGAGGTATGAAGCGTGCTAGGCCCATTAAGTGCTAAAAGCATCACTGCATCTGCACCAAGGTCGCAATGTAAATCTTTTGCATTATCACAACCTTTGCCAATAATTACACTTATTATATATTCATCAGATGTAAGATTTCTTATACCTAAAAATTGCTCCATGACAGGAATAAATTTTTTCTTAATTAGCGGTAAATCAGTACCATCAGCAATATAAGTTAATGATGGTTCATATAAGGTATAATCACTTTCCATCTCATTAAGCATAGATAATGTTTTTGCAATTATCTGCTCTTCCTTTTGTGTTTGAAAAATTGGAACATATGTTACATGTGGTTTTGATGAAGGTGCTTTGCTTATATTCCATGCAGGTAAACTACCAGAAAAATTTAAAACAGCTTTATTTAATTTTGCATTTTTTTTATGAGTTGCTGATTCTGTAAAAAAATATAAACTATCGTCATAACGTGTAATTTTTGACATTATTGCATAACTTATAGGGAAGAAAAGTACTAATTATTATACAAAAAAATAATTTAAACGTATATAATTAAACCTCTAGAGTTTACCCTTGATTATAATAATAAAATAATATGTACAAAACCTTAAATGAATGGCTAAATCACCTTGAGCAAGCTCACCCTATTACTATTGATATGGGTTTAGATAGAGTTAATCAAGTAAAAAAACTATTAAATATAAATGAAAATATTCCAATTATTATAGTTGGTGGTACTAATGGTAAAGGCTCAACTTGTGGATTTTTATCAAGTATTTTAACGGCTGCACATTATAATGTAGGATTGTACACATCTCCACATCTTATTTGTTTTAATGAAAGAATTAAGATTAATAATCAAATGGTTGATGATGAGTTAATCATTCAAGCATTTAATCATGTAGAAAATATTCGCAAGCAAGCAAATATCAGTTTAAGCTATTTTGAATTTACTACATTAGCTGCAATGGTAGTTTTTAGTAATAAAAATGTGGATTCTATTGTACTAGAAGTTGGTTTAGGCGGTCGCCTTGATGCAACAAATATATTCAATCCACAGTGTGCAATTATTACCAGTATTGGAATCGACCATATCGAGTATTTAGGTAATACAAGAGAACAAATCGCCCAAGAAAAAGCAGGCATTATGCGAGAAAATATACCTGTAATATGTGGAGACAGCAATACACCACATACGTTAATTGATTATGCACAAAATATAAACGCAAATTTATACTTAATTGGTAAAGATTTTTCTTACACAAGTGAAGAAAGCCAATGGAATTTTTATTCAGAATTAAAAAATATTCCAAGCATATCTCACCCAACACTAAAAGGCATGAATCAGCTACAAAATGCGAGCTGTGCAATTATGGCACTTAATTTAATTAAGCATATACTACCTGTATCAAACCAAGATATACGTCGTGGATTAATTGAAATAGAATTAGATGGAAGATTTACAATTTTAGCAGGACAACCAACCATAGTAATGGACGTAGCACATAATGCCCATGCTAGTTTAGTTTTAGCAGATAATTTAGATAGAATGGGATTTTATCCAAAAAATATTGCAATATTCGGGGCAATGCAAGATAAAGACATTCCAAGTATGCTTTATCCATTAAAAGATATTATTGATGAATGGCATATTTGCACACTTCCAACGGCTCGCAGTGCTAGCTTAGAGCAATTACATCAAGCCATAACTTTAGCTTGCCCAAATAAACCAATCTATCAATATCAGGATTTTGGTTCAGCATATATAAATATTAAACAAAATATTAAACAAGAAGAACGTATAGCGATTTTTGGCTCATTCTACACAGTAGCTGAAGCCATGAAATATGTAAAATTAAGTGATAAAGAATTAAATAATATGCAAAGTAGTATAGATAATAATATTAATGATGAAGCTGATGATATGAGTGATGATAATCATAACAATTCCCAGCACAGAATTAAATCCTACGTACGTCGTACAGGTCGAGTAACACCATCACAGCAAAAAGCTTTAGATAATTTATCCGATAAATGGATAATTGAATATAAAAATGAACAAATGCAAAATCCATCGCAAAATCTAATTCTAGAAATTGGTTTTGGCATGGGGGAAACGACAGCAAAAATAGCACAAACACTCACAAATAATAACTTTATTGCTGTAGAAGTACACACCGCAGGCGTTGGTGCATTGTTAAAAAGAATAGAAGAGCAAAATATTACCAATATAAACATCATGCAACACGATGCATTTGAGGTAATTCAAAACATGTTGCCAGACCAATGCTTAAGTGGCGTACATATCTTTTTTCCTGACCCATGGCATAAGAAAAAACACCATAAACGCCGTTTAATTCAAGAGCAATTTATTAATATGTTACTACCAAAATTAAAACAAGGTGGCTACATTCATTGTGCGACAGATTGGCAGAATTACGCAGAACATATACTTCTCACATTATCGCAAAATGACAAACTACAAAATACATCAAAAAATGCAGACGGATATGCAGATAAGCCGAGTTACAGACCAACGACAAAATTTGAAAACAGGGGTATAAAACTAGGGCATGGCGTATGGGATATTATATTTACCAAAAAATAATTAAAATAAGGGATAATCATAATTCAATTAATTAAAACTGTATGTATAATATAGTTAAATTGATAGTACTTATAAATAATTTTAGGAATTTATTATGCCATTAAATTGCCGTGCCTCAACAGGAATAGCTGATAAAAAACATCTTGTTCATAGTGATAACAACAAAGTAGAGCTAAAATATGAAGCAATTACACTGCATAACCACAAATGTTCAGGTAATGTAAAGGCTTACTATTATTTAGACCAAAATGGAGAAATTAGCTCAACATCATTATGTGATAAAGCAGTAAAGCAATTTCCAGAACAAACAAAATATCAGGCTTCATACTATGAGCAAGTAAGTGCTATGTTTAGCAATTTACTGGGTTCTTTTATTAAACTATCTAATAATAAAGAGGCTGAGCAAACTATATATGGAAATCAAGCAAAAGATAAAGATTGGAATTTAGAACTACATGAATATAATCCAAATACAGAATGCTTAGGAAAATTTGCGTTTCAACATAATTTTCCACATTTAGCACAACATAATTGCATGCCACAAACAGTTAGGCGTTGGGCAGAATATGATTTTGGTGCTGCAGGAGTTTATACTTTATGTGACACTCACTCTCGACAACAAGAAATAGCTCAAAGAGTTACAGGAGATATGAATCTTATAAGATTAACCTAAATTTATAATAATTTTTCTAAAAAAGAGGTAAAAATGGTTTTAGAAGTTGCAATTTTAAATATTATTCCTAGTCAAGAAAATGAATTTGAGACTGCTTTTAGTGAAGCTTCAAAAATTATTTCTTCTTCTGTGGGTTATATTTCACATCAATTACAAAGATGTATTGAAAAGCAAAATCAATATATTTTACTGGTAAACTGGGCTACTCTTGAAGACCATACGCAAGGTTTTCGTGGCTCAGCTAAATATCAAGAATGGCGTGCATTATTACATCATTTTTACAATCCATTTCCAGTTGTCGAGCATTATGAGTTAGTTATGGAATATTAATTATTCTATTTATATATTTTATAATTATAATTCCAATCAAATATGCTACAATAATTCTATCCTATAAATAAAAAATAACGGTAGAAAATGGACAATATTCCCTTGTGGGCACAAGCTTTATTAATTATACTTCTTTTACTTTGTTCAGCCTTTTTCTCGACATCAGAAACAAGTATGATGTCTCTCAACAAGCACCGCTTAAACTTCCTTGCAAATCAAGGCAACAAACGAGCAAAACGCACACAAAAACTACTTGAGCGAACGGAAGATGTTCTATCTGCAGTTCTAATTGGTAATAATATAATCAATACTTTGGTTACAGTGCTAGTTACAACCTTAGCAGTATCTGCTTTTGGCGATAATCAAACTGTACTCTCAATCACAACCGCAATCGTTTCATGTTTAATTATTATTTGCTGTGAAATTATTCCAAAAGTACTTGGAGCAAGCTTTTCACAATCAATTGCATTCAAAGTAAGCGGAATTTTACGAATGATTGTAATTGCAATTTATCCAATTATTATATCTATTAATAAAATTGTTAATTTGTTATTCAAAGTACTATCAATTAACACACAAGAACAGCAAACTGTAACACCACAAGAGATACGCTCAATGGTATTGGATAGCAGTATTTTTAGCTTACATTATCGTAATATATTACTCAATTTCTTTGATTTAGAAGCAATTAGCATTAATGATGTAATGACACCAAAATCAAAAATTGAATGTATAAATATAAATCAAGATGTAGAAATAATAATTAAACAATTAAAAACTTGCTATCATAACAAACTGCTTGTATATGAAAAAAATATTGATAAACCTATAGGAATACTTCATGTAAGAAAAACTATATCTTATATTGAAGAAAATGAGCTAACAACAGATATAATTCGCAATTTACTAACAGAAATATACTATATTCCACAACATATATCAGCAATTAAGCAATTGCAATACTTTCAAGATAGGCAAGAAAGAATGGGCGTTATAGTTGATGAATATGGCGAAATTCAAGGCTTAGTAACCTTGGAAGATATTTTAGAGCAATTAGTAGGAGAATTTACTACAAGCATACCAAGATTAAACAATTATACTAAAGATAAAGATGGTTACTACGTGCTAGATGCAAGTATCAATATACGAGAATTAAACAGAGATTTAAAAACCAAGTTTGACACTGATGGTGCAAAAACCTTAAATGGAATGCTAATTGAATATCTGCAAGATATCCCTGATTCTGACATATGTGTAAAAATTAATAATGTAATTATTGAAATCACACAAACAGATGAATATGCAATCAAAAGCGTAAAATTAAAGGTTTAATTATATAAACTATTTACCTTCAGGTGTTCCCCATAATCGAGATACTTTTTCGTATTGTAATAAGGTTGATAAAACTTTTCTACTAGATTCTATTTCTAGCACTTTGGGGATTTCAATTTTCTTTAAATCTAATAAAAGTGGATTAGTTGTTTCTAATTTCTGTAATCCTTCAAAAAATGGCTGGAGTGTGCTTTGAGTACAAACTGGTCTTGATGTGCATGTTTCAGGAGATGAATGCACGGTAGGATTTCTTGTTTGCACGCCATTAATCAGAATTGACTGGCCATTTTGTACTAAATCCTTATGTTCTTTAAAGAAGTCAGGATTTTTAGCAAGAGAAGGAATTGTTTTATTCACTGTATTTTTAAAATAGCCGTACATAGGTATAATTAAACTAGAATGTACTAAATCTAATTTTTTATCGCTTACATTTTTTATATCATCTTTAACTAATTCATAAACAACAGTTCCATCTCCGCTTGCATGGGTAAGTAAATTATGTTTTAATCCCCTATCTAAATGCGGTTTTGGTGCATTACATTTGATTAATATATCAGAAATAAAATTAATATTTGATTTATGCTCTGCATTTATGTCATCTAGTTGTTTCATATCTTCATAAACTACAGGGAAATTATCATCATCTTTACCCATATCAATCTCGATATTTGATTCATTTTTTGATAGCGATGGCTCATCTCTATCCTTTGACATATTCAGCAGAAATAAAAAACTTAATACAGTGTTAAATTTTTGTAAATCATCTTTTGAATTAAGTCTGCTATACACAACATAATTTGCCCCTATTGCTTTTTTACTCAAAGGAAAATGGCGTTGAAAGTAGCTTAATAATTTCTTTTGAATTAGGTAATTGAGGGGCGGATTGTAATGCACTTATTACATTGGAGTACTTATAATTTTCTGTTTTCATGATTTTAAATTATTAAAAATAATATTTTATAAATTTATTAAATATGTATCAATTAACTGTTTAGCTAATTGACATTCAACGCCAGTATAGCCTATAATATGGAGTTTGTATACGTTGGCAAATAATATGAGTGTCGTAAAAATCCAGTTTTTACTATTAATATTAGGTGCTATTACAGTTAGGTTTTTGGGTTTTGATTATTTATCATATATAAATGGCAGCCTTAGCGTTGTTTTACCCACACTACTATTTGCACTAGCATGGAAAGTTTGTAAGTCTTTTGCTTATAAAAACGGCTTGTTTTACTTAGCCCTAGCTAGTCTAATAAAAATTTTTCTAGTTTTATTAATATTATTCTTGGTTATTAAGCACCAAAAAGGTTTGCAGCCAATAACCATGTTTATAGGTTTTATTTTGTCATTAAAAGCTTATTTAGTGGCAGGATTAGTTTTAAAAAGAGGTAGTTATGTCAAGTAGTGCAAATGCAATAACAGCAGCAGAGTACATCTCGCATCATTTAAAGCATTTGGGTACAAGTGTACAAAAGGGCTTACTAGATTTTACGGTGTTTCACTTAGATACACTATTTTGGTCTATTTTCATGGGTGTATTAGCTTGCATTTTCATGTATTGTGCAACTAGAAAATCCACCGCAGGCGTTCCATCAAGATTGCAAGCTGGTATTGAAATCCTTGTGGAGATGGTAGACGAGCAAGCTAAAAGTATTATTCATGGCAATCGTGCTTTCATTGCACCATTAGCATTGACTGTATTTGTATGGATTTCATTCATGAATGCATTAGACTTTTTACCAGTTGATTTGCCGAGTGCAATTTTATCTGTAACAGGTCTAGATCATTACATTCACTATCACAGAATTGTACCAACGGCAGATATTAATGGTACATTAGGTTTATCATTTGGTGTTCTTATACTAATATTTTTCTATAGCATTAAAATTAAAGGTTTGGGTGGATTTATTCATGAATTATTCACTGCACCTTTAGGTAAGCATATTTTAATTGCACCATTTAATTTTGTACTGAATTGCGTTGAGTATATAGCTAAGTTTGTATCTTTAGGCATGCGACTATATGGTAACATGTATGCAGGCGAACTTATATTTTTACTCATTGCTTTACTAGGCTCTACTTGGCATTTTGATGCAAGTGCGAGTATTTTTGGTTTCTTTGGGCATATAGTATTAGGTTCTGTATGGGCTATTTTCCACATTTTGGTAATTTTCCTACAGGCCTTTATTTTCATGATGTTGACTCTAATTTACTTAGGTCAAGCACATGATGCACATTGATACTGTTTGATTTGATATATTTTTTCTTTCTTTAGGAGTTTTTATGCAAGCGTTACTCGCAGATATTCAAAGTTTTACCGTTATCGCTATTGGTATTATCGTAAGTTTAGGTGCTGTTGGTGCTAGTATTGGTATCGCATTAATGGGCGGTAAATATATTGAAGCTTGTGCACGTCAACCAGAATTAATTGGACCATTACAAAGCAAAATGTTCATTTTAGCTGGTTTAATTGATGCGGCGTTCTTAATTGGTGCAGGTATTGCATTATTCTTAGCTACTGCTAACCCATTATTAAGTGCAGTTCAAAACGCAGCTGCTTAATTTTGTTAGGCAAAATGCAGGCATAAGAATGCTTGCATAGCGTTTCATATATACAAAAACGGGAGCAAGTTGTGAATTTAAATGCGACACTATTAGCACAATGCGTAGTTTTCTTGATTTTTGCTTTATTTACCATGCGTTTCGTATGGCCACCTGTAATCAAGGCTCTAGATGAGCGTAGAGAAAAAATTAAGCAAGGTTTAGAAGCTGCAGAAAACAATCAAAAAAATCTTAAAGCAAATGCAGAAAAGATTGAGCAAGAATTAAATGCAGCACGTATGCAAGGTGCACAAAACATATCTGATGCACAAAAGCATGCACAAGCATTAGCTGATGAATTAAAAACAAAAGCACAGCACGATGCAGAGCGTATCATTCAAGATGCAAAAGCACAAGCAGTACAAGAAGTAAATAAAGCAAAAGAAGCTTTAAAAGAGCAAGTAGCTACTTTAGTACTAAAAGGTGTTGAGCAGATTTTGAGAAAAGAAGTTGACACAAAAGCACATGCAGATTTATTAAATCAGTTAAAGACGGAGCTATAATATGCTACAAGCTAATACGATTGCTAGACCTTATGCTACAGCATTATTTAAAATTGCTAAAGATGAAAAGTCGGCAAATGTTTGGCAACAAACTTTACGTGAGCTTTCGGTAGTTATACAAGATAAAGAGATAGCAAAACTTGTGGGCAATCCAAAAGTTAATCAAGTAGAGTTAGTTGAAGAAATAAAAAAAGCTGTATCTAAGCAACCAAAAACGCTAGATAGTTTTTTACAAATTTTACTTAATAACAAACGCTTATTAGTTTTACCATATATCTCTATCTATTTTGATAAGTTGATTAATGAAGATGAAGGTAGTTCAGATGTACTAATAGAAAGTGCATTTCCTATCACTAAAGCACAGCAAGATGAATTTACCAAATACTTAGAAAATAAGTTTGGTCGTAAATTAAATGCTAAAGTTTCTGTAGTTCCAGAGCTAGTTGGCGGAATGCGTGCATTTGTTGGTGATGAATTATTTGATTATTCTATAAAAGCACAGCTATCAAATATGAAGGCTGCGATTATGGCTTAATTTTCTTACTTATTCATATCTCTTATTTATATATGAAAAGTAAGTTAAAACAAACTTCTAAAGTTTACTTGCTAATGGTTTAACATATTTAATAATTTAAATATAAAGTATTTAATTAATGTTTGACTTTTAGTGTGAAGTTTATTTTAAAAAATCAGATTTTTATTTTAGTAACAATTATAACTGGTAATTAGTTTATTAATAAAGCTAATTGCTAAGTTTACAAACAGGAGCGTTGAATAATGCAACTTAATCCTAGTGAGATTAGCGAATTAATCAAGAGTCGAATTCAAGGCTCTAGTTTAGAAAGCCAAGTAGTAAATCAAGGTACTGTAATATCAGTAGCTGATGGCGTATGTCGCATTCATGGTTTATCAAATGTGATGCAAGGCGAAATGTTAGAGTTCCCTAACAACACTTATGGTTTAGCTTTAAACTTAGAAAGAGATTCAGTAGGTGCAGTAATTTTAGGTAACTATGAACAAATTAAAGAAGGCGACACAGTTAAGTGTACAAGCCGTATTTTAGAAGTTCCAGTTGGTAACGAATTATTAGGACGTGTTGTAGATGCATTAGGTAATCCAGTAGATGGTAAAGGTGCAATCAATGCAAAAGAAACAGATATTATTGAAAAAGTAGCTCCAGGTGTAATTTGGAGACAGTCTGTAAGTCAACCATTACAAACAGGTTTAAAAGCTGTTGATTCAATGGTTCCTATTGGGCGTGGTCAACGTGAGTTAATCATTGGTGACCGTCAAACAGGTAAAACAGCAGTTGCAGTAGATACAATCATTAGCCAAAAAGGCAAGGGTGTAAAATGTATCTATGTAGCTATTGGTCAAAAAGCATCAACAATTGCTAACGTAGTGCGTAAATTACAAGAGCATGGTGCATTAGAGTACACAATTATTGTATCTGCGTCTGCTTCTGAATCAGCTGCTATGCAGTTCATTGCACCATATTCTGGTTGCACTATGGGTGAGTACTTCCGTGACCGTGGAGAAGATGCATTAATCGTATACGATGATTTAACCAAGCAAGCTTGGGCATATCGTCAAATGTCTTTATTATTACGTCGCCCACCAGGTCGTGAAGCATACCCAGGGGACGTATTCTATATTCATTCACGTTTATTAGAGCGAGCTGCTCGTGTAAGTGCTGAATATGTTGAAAAATTTACAAATGGTGCAATAAAAGGTAAAACAGGCTCATTAACAGCTTTACCAATTATTGAAACACAAGCTGGTGACGTATCTGCATTCGTTCCAACAAACGTTATTTCTATTACAGATGGTCAGATTTTCTTATCAACAGCACAATTCAATTCAGGTATTCGCCCTGCTATTGATGTTGGTATTTCTGTATCACGTGTTGGTAGTGCGGCACAAACTAAGTTTGTTAAAAAAGTGTCAGGCGGTATTCGTACTGACTTAGCACAGTATCGTGAATTAGCTGCATTTGCACAGTTCGCATCAGATTTAGATGAATTTACACGTAAACAATTAGAACGTGGTAAACGCATGGTTGAGCTATTAAAACAAGCTCAATATGAGCCACAACAAGTATGGCAATTAGGTTCTATTTTATTTGCTGCTAATAAAGGTAACTTAGATGATATCGAAGTTAAAGATGTATTAGCATTTGAAAGTGGATTATTCTCTCATTTAAGAATGAAACATGCTGATTGGATTGACAGAGTTGAAGCATCTAAAGATTTAAGCAAAGATGATGAAGAAATTTTAGTTCAAGCTATTGCTACTTTCAAATCTACATCTGGTTTGGGTAAGCATTAATTAAATAATAATGCTACATGTAGTTAGTTTTAATAAAATAAAATTAGCTACAAAGTATCTGAACTAAACTGGAGATATAAAATGGCTGGAAATAAAGAAATTCGCAATAAGATTAAAAGTGTACAAAATACACGTAAAATCACTAAAGCGATGGAAATGGTTGCCGCATCTAAGATGCGAAAAGCTCAAGAGCGTATGCGTAGTGCTAGACCATATGCTAGTAAGATAAAAGAAATGGTTATGCAACTTATGCAAGTAAATGAGCATGAATATGTACACCCATTTATGCAAGTAAGACCTGTTAAAAAAGTAGGAATTATTGCGGTATCTACAGATAAAGGTTTATGCGGTGCATTAAATACAAACTTGTTGCGTTTATTAACACAACAAATGAAAGCATTTAGTGATAAAAATGTTGCTATGACTTTAACTACTATTGGTGCTAAAGTTACGCAGTTTGCTGGTCGTATTGGTGCTAATGTATTATCGCAGATTACACAATTGGGCGATGTGCCACATTTGGAAGTGCTTATCGGTGCTATTCAATCACAATTAGATGCATTTGAGGCAGGCGAAGTTGACCAAGTGTTTGTAAGCTATACAAAGTTTATTAATACAATGAAACAAGAAGCAGTATTTGAACAAATATTGCCAATTTCTAAGCAATCATTTACACAAGATAGTATTGATAGTAGTAATATTAGTGGTGATAATTCTCCTAAATATAATTGGGATTACATTTATGAGCCAAGTGCAAAAGATGTTACTGATTTACTATTAGAGCGTTATATAGAATCTTTAGTATATCAATCTGTAGCAGAAAATATGGCATCAGAACAATCAGCTCGTATGGTTGCGATGAAGGCAGCTTCAGATAATGCTAAGAGTGTAATTGGAGAATTACAGCTTGAGTATAATAAATCTCGTCAAGCGTCTATCACAAAAGAATTATCAGAGATTGTAAGTGGTGCAGCAGCAGTTTAATAATGGAGTTTAATATGAGTTTAGGAACAATAGTACAGTGTATTGGTGCGGTAGTTGATATTCAATTCCCTGTAGATACAATACCAAAAGTATATGATGCACTAGTTTTACAAAGTGCTGATAATAGTTTAGCTGAAGATGGTTTAACATTTGAAGTTCAACAACAATTAGGCGATGGCGTTGTACGTACAATTGCCTTAGGTTCTTCTGATGGTTTACGTCGTGGTATGCAAGTTAGTAATACACAAAAACCTATTTCTGTGCCTGTAGGTCACGGAACTTTAGGTCGTATTATGGATGTATTAGGTCGTCCAATTGATGAAGCAGGTCCAATTAAGTGCGATGAAGTTCGTGCGATTCACCAAGCTGCTCCAAAATTTGATGAATTAAAGCCTTCTGTTGATTTATTAGAAACAGGTATTAAAGTTATTGATTTAATTTGCCCGTTTGCTAAAGGTGGTAAAGTTGGTTTATTCGGTGGTGCTGGTGTTGGTAAAACCGTAAACATGATGGAATTAATTAATAATATTGCTAAACAACATAGTGGTTTATCAGTATTTGCTGGTGTTGGTGAGCGTACTCGTGAAGGTAATGATTTCTATCACGAAATGAAAGATTCTAATGTATTAGATAAAGTTGCGATGGTATTTGGTCAGATGAATGAGCCACCTGGTAACCGTTTACGTGTTGCTTTAACTGGTTTAACAATGGCTGAGCGTTTCCGTGATGAAGGTCGTGATATTTTATTCTTTGTAGATAATATCTACCGTTACACATTAGCTGGAACTGAAGTATCTGCATTATTAGGTCGTATGCCTTCTGCTGTAGGTTATCAACCAACATTAGCGGAAGAAATGGGTAAATTACAAGAGCGTATTGCTTCTACGCAAAAAGGTTCTATTACTTCTATTCAAGCTGTATATGTACCTGCAGATGACTTAACAGACCCATCACCTGCTACAACATTCTTACATTTAGATTCAACAGTTGTATTATCTCGTGATATTGCATCTTTAGGTATTTATCCAGCGGTAGACCCATTAGATTCTACAAGCCGTCAGTTAGATGTACAAATTATTGGTGAAGAGCATTACAGAGTTGCTCGTGGCGTGCAAGCTACATTACAACGCTATAAAGATTTGCGTGATATTATTGCAATTTTAGGTATGGACGAATTATCTCCAGAAGATAAATTGGCAGTAGCACGTGCTCGTAAGATTCAACGTTTCTTATCTCAACCTTTCCACGTTGCTGAAGTATTTACAGGTTCTCCGGGTAAGTATGTTCCATTATCTGAAACAATTCGTGGCTTTAGAATGTTATTAGATGGCGAATGTGATCATTTACCAGAACAAGCATTTTACATGGTTGGTAGCATTGATGAAGCTTTTGAGAAAGCAAAAATATTAAACTAATATAGTTTAATCATTTGTGAGAAGTCAAGTAGCTTAAATAAACAGCTTCTTGGCTTTTTTTGTAGTAAATAGTTTATAAGATTCGATTTAGGGGTATTTAAATGAGTACTATAGATATAGAAATTGTTAGTGCAGAACAAACTGTATTTACAGGAAAAGCTAGCTTTGTTAGCTTACCAGGTGAAAATGGTGAATTAGGTATTTTAGCTGGACATACTCCATTAATTTCAAAAATTAAACCAGGTACTGTATATATCGAAACTTCAGAAGATAAACATGAGTATGTGTTTATTGCAGGTGGTATTTTAGAAGTACAACCAAATAAAATTACTGTATTAGCTGATACAGCGATTCGTGGCGATGATTTAGATGAAGCAAAAGCTCAAGAAGCAAAAGCAAGAGCTCAAGAAGCAATTGATAATAAAAATGCTAGTTTAGATATTGCAAAAGCACAATCTGAATTAATGGTAGCTGCAGCACAATTAGCAGCAATTGCTAGATTACGCAATAAACTTCATTAATTTACTAGATTTAGGGGAAGGTATTTCTACTTCCCTTTTTATATTCTATATCCAATCTTATTAAATTTATTTAATATATTCTCTGATTATTAATATCAATTGCTTGGTTACTTTTGGTATATCATTAATTATATCTTCCTTTATTTATACTTAGATATATGTATATCTGCTCTGTTATTGTTGATATTCCTTATATGCAAGATGGGTGGAGTTATACTCATACTGAAAGTCTTGAAATTGGTCAATTGGTAAGTGTTCCGATTGGTAATGGTAATCGTATTTGTGCTGGCTTGGTATTAGAATGCACAGAATTTGATAATAAATTAGCAGATAATCTAGAGAATAATTTAAATTCAGTAGATTATAAATATAATCCTGATAATTTAAAATCTATTATTGAAGTCAGTCATATAATTTTGCCAAAAACGTGGCTAGATATGGTTTACTTTATTGCAAAATATTATCATGAGGGTATAGGAGAAGTTGCTTTAAGTTTAATCCCAAATTACCTAAAAAATTATCGCTTCTGGCATAAACAGACTTTATCTAAGGCTTATGATAAATTTGTCAATAAATTTTTAAAACAAGATTCTACAAATAATCCACAAACCCAAAATTTAATAACTTTAAATGATGAGCAGAATAGTGTTTTTTCTGCAATAATTAAAGATAAATTTAACTATAATGTACATGTTTTGCATGGTATAACGGGTAGTGGGAAAACACAAGTATATATTCACCTTATTCATAATTATTTATTAAATTCTCCTCAAAGCCAAATTTTGGTTTTAATTCCAGAAATAAATTTAACTCCACAGATTGTTGGAATCATTCAAAAGCAGTTTTTTCATATTCCTGTTGTAGTATTAAATTCTGATTTAAGTGATAAACAAAGAAGTCTGAATTGGTATTTGGCTTACACTGGTTTTGCTAAAATTATTATTGGCACACGTTCTGCAAGTACTGCGGTTTTACCACATTTAAGCCTGATAATTATTGATGAAGAGCATGATTTATCATATAAGCAACAAAGTGGCATACGTTATTCAGCAAGAGATAGCTTAATTTGGCGAGCTAAATATTTAAATATCCCCATAGTTTTGGGTTCAGCAACTCCTAGTTTAGAAACCTATCATCATGCATTAAATATTAATGGAATGCATTCAAATTATCATTATCATGTGTTAAATAAAAGAGCGACTAATGCTAATCTGCCAAATGTGCATATTATTGATATGCAAAACTATTTACAAAAGCAATTGCAAGGCGATGTTTTAAGTCCTCCATTAGTTAAAGCTATGCATAAAACGTTAGAGAATAAGCAACAAGTTTTATTGTTTTTAAATCGTCGTGGCTTTGCACCTGTCATGTTTTGCCCTAATTGTCGTTTTACTTTTTCATGTAAAAATTGTTCAGTTAATTTAGTATTTCATAAAAAAACTAATTCTTTAAATTGTCATCATTGTGGTTATTATGCAAAGATTACTCATAAAACATTCCAAAATTGTCCTAGTTGCAGTCATACGCAAATTTTGCCTGTAGGTGTTGGTACACAAAGGTTGGCTGAAGTTTTAAATGATAAATTTGCTAATTATAAAAGCATTAGAATTGATAGTGATTCTACTTCAAAAAAAGGAGAGTTAGAGCATCAATTAGAAATGATTAATAATAAAGAAGTAGATATTATTATTGGGACACAAATGCTGGCTAAAGGGCATGATTTCAAGCGTGTTGGATTAGTTGGAGTGATTCAACCTGATGGTATGCTTTATTCTTATAATTTTCGTTCTACCGAACATTTATTTTGCCAGTTGATGCAGGTTACAGGTAGGGCAGGGCGTCATAATCAAAGTAGTGATGTTTTTATTCAAACTATGTTTCATCAACACCCTTTATTTAAGGCAATTCAGCAACATAATTATAATCAATATGCAGGTGTTTTACTTAAAGAACGCCAAGATTTAGAATTAATGCCTTATGCTTTTGAAGTACATATTTATGCTTCACATGCCACTCCAGATAAGGCTAAACAAGAATTACAAGCTTTATATGATTGTGTAATAAAAAAATCAGTTGAATTCAATTGCTTAGTTACTCCACCTGCCCACCACACCATGCTAAAACAAAATGGCGAGGAGAGGGCTTACATAGTAATTGAAAATAAAGTAAGGGCTAAGTTACATTCATTTATTGATGAAATTATGCCTTATATAAAGTCTATGAGGTGTAGTTGGTATATTGAAATTTTATGAAATATAGGGGTTTATAATTATATTAAGTATGTTATAATTTATGTTAATTGTATATTTATAGATGATTTTTTGAATAAATTTAATATTTGAGTATGCAATTTTATTTAATATTTATGTTTTATATAAATTGAAATTTTTAATTATATTTAGAGGTGTATATGCCAGAATTAAACGGTATTGGAAGTCCCCAAACCCCATTAAGCTTGAGACAAACTCAAACAAGAGTTCCTACTAGAAA
>JBJOQB010000001.1:0-3501 GCA_046050125.1 Pseudomonadota bacterium | reverse complement strand
AAATATACATTCTTTATTTTAGGTAACTTACCTACAATGGCGTCATACCTGCGAAGGCAGGTATCCAGAGTTTTTGTTTACTGGATTCCCGCCTACACGGGAATGACATTAAATCAGCTTTTATCTATCTATATTGAACACTATCTAACATTTTATAATATAGAAAATTATGTATGAAATATTAAAATTCAAAGACCATTTACATGACAGACCAAAACCATCAGGCATAGATATGTTGTGTAAATTACAGCATTTTGCAATTGTAACTTATGCTATTCCCCCAGAAAGATTCAAAGATATAATCCCTCCTCGATTTAAATTGGATACTGTAAATATAAATGGCGAAGAAAAAGCATTAATTTCAGTTGTTCCATTTTTTGATATGGATTTTACCTCCGCAGTTTTTCCATTTTTTAAATTTAAAATGGGACAAACTAACTACCGTATTTATATCATTGACCAAGATACAGGCAAAAGGGCAGTATGGTTTTTAGGTACAACTCTAGATTCTTGGATAATATTCACTCCACATGTTTTATGGAATTTACCTTTGTATAGAGGCTCTGTAAAATTTGATTGTATTCAAGATGAGAATAGTGGATTATATACTCAATATAAAATGACTACAAAATCCAAATGGGCATCTGTAGATATAGATTTATACCAAGATATATCCCATGATTTTGAATTTGATGGATTTCCTGACATTGAAACTTCACTTGTATATCTTACCCACCTATTAGATGGATTTTACCATAGGCGAGATGGAAAACTTGGAACTTACAATGTATGGCATAAAAAGCTCGAGGTAAAACCCGCAAGGCTTAAACATGCAAAATTTGGATTGTTGGAAAGAATGGGACTAGTAAACTTATCAGAACAGCAAAATCCATACAATGCATTAATCGAGCCGATTAATGAGTTTACTATTTACATGCCACCTAAAGTAATAAAGTAACATATAATAAATAATAAAAGCTAACGGCTAAAATAAAATTAGCCCTCTTTTTATAAAATCAACTTGGTTTTGTAGATGCTGGAGAACAAGCATAATGCAATATCACACCTGCAACAGTATCAGGAGCAATATCTTTCATTTGATATATTGCTTCTCGCTGATTCAGCTTAGTACTGCCTAAAACTTCGCCTCTGCCACGTGGTTGACTGTATAAAATGCTAGTAGAAAAAACATACCTACCATTTTTACAATCCATCATTATATGATACATTACAGAATGATATTTATCTGTAGAACCCTGTATAATTTCAACAGGTTTAGGGTGAGTAACTTTTACCCAAGCTTTAGCAATTGAAGCAACTTGTTGTATAGATGACATATCCATTTCAACTAAGTTGCTAGTTTTACCATTACCATCAAGAATTGCCCAATCAGCAGCATAGGTATTTGCACTTACACTAAATGCACACAGTATCCATGGTAGCTTTTTTAAATATGTATTTTTCATATATTATGCTTACATCAATTACTTTTGAGTTAGTGTAGTACAAAGATACGTTGGTTCAATAAAATTATGGCAATTATTCCTAAATTTAATAACTTAACCTAAAGTATCTAACCAAATACCTTTAGCCCATGATTTTGCATATTCTCCCTCAAGCAAACTCACATTTGGCGATACAGCAGAAGAACCATCAACTACAACCATGTTTTTTATATCACTACTATATTTATACACTGCAGCAACATGACCAGCTTCTTTGCTATTTCCAAAACTATAACACGTATTATTGTAGATAGGTGCTTCAATTTTAGCATCTGATAATTTTTGTACTATAGCATAAGCACAATATTTACCTTGTTGATTAGCAATATGCCCAGATTTTGGCATTTTAGGTGCACTTGTTGATGCATCACCAATCACGTAAATATTTGGAATTTTGGTAGATTCAAAAGTAGCATAATCAATATCACACCATACAGTACCTAAGCCATTTTTTGTTGCAATTAATCCTGCCTGCATTGGTGGAATAATATTTAACACATCTGCACTAAATTTATCTTCAACTTCATTTAGCACAGTATTGCCTTTAATTTCTGTTACCTTAAAATTACTATGATATTCTACCATTCCATCATATTGCTCTTTCCATACTTTTTTAAATAAAGCTGGCTTAGAAACAACATCAGGATTTGCATCTAAAATCAGTACTTTGCTTCTAGGTTTATATTGTTTAAAGTAACTTGCAACTAAACATGCTCTTTCATATGGTCCTGGGGGACAACGATAAGGAGCTAGCGGAATACTAATTACATAAGTACCACCATCAGGCATAGCAACTAATTGCTTACGTAAATCAACTGTTTGACTTCCTGCTTTCCATGCATGGATATGTTTATTTTCATCATATCCTGCAATTTTATTAAATAAAAAATCTACGCCAGGTGCAACAACTAACTTATCATAAGCAATTTTCTCGCCATTTGCACATTTTACGCTTCCGCCACTTTGTGTATTATTTAAGCTGTTTATTTCTGTAACTGTGCTTGCTACAATTTTTATGCCATATTTTTTTGCTAAAGTGGCATAACTTAATGTAATATCTTCTAAATTTATATCACCACTTAAAATGCGGTTTGACATAGGGCATGATATAAAATGAGGTCTTGGCTCAATTAATGTTACATCAATTGTATTATTTGATAGTAATCTCAAATATTTAGCTGTAGTAGCACCAGCAAAACCACCACCTACTACTACAACTTTAGCTTTTTTTATATTTTTTGCTTTATTATTGATATTAGTAGCAGATTTAGCAATCGCTTGCGAAGATAATGAAACACCTACACTAGATGTACCTAACACTGCACATGCAGTTAAAAAATCACGACGTTTCATTTATTTATCTCCATTTGCTTTATTAAAGTTAGATGAACTAAAGTAATCTGCAACTGCTTCAATATCAGCATCAGAATAACCTTTTAATAATTGATGCATAATTGTATCTGTCTTAATATCCTTAGCATAATCATTCATTTTTTGTTGTAAAATTGGCTTAGGCATACCATGTAAATTAGGCATAGTTGGACTTGAATGACATGATAGGCATGCTAAAGCATGATGTTGTCCATTTTTCATATTACTTGATACAGTAACCATTGATTTGGTGTCAATATTACTACTAGTATTAGTATGCATTTGTTTTGTTTGTACATCTTGTGCAAAAGCAAGTGTAAATGATGAGCAAGATATAGCAAATATGCATAAATTAACTGTATATTTTAGTGGTTTTAATAAATTAAACATATTATTTACAAGCGTTATAACTAAAACCATAATACACATATTTTTATACATATACAATAAACATGCTGTTCTATATTAGAAAAATAATAAAATGTTGTGTAAAAGTAAATTATATCTTTTATTAAAAATAATTTTAAAGTTTTAATTTACTATATAGCTAGGCATTTAATTATCCATAAATATACATATAAACCCTAATTATTTGTAGAATAATCAAACATGCACTTTATAGCTT